>JAFTVY010000052.1 GCA_017465545.1 Ruminiclostridium sp. | reverse complement strand
CGTGAAGGGGCTTGCCCGAGAAAGAGTGCGGTTGGCAGACTTTTCGGGCGGCTACAGCCGCAGCTGGTAAAAAGCCCTTATAGGGCTTGTGCAAGCCACCGGCTATGCCGGTGGTCTTGACTTCTTGTAATTATCAAAGAAATATGATACAATATATTTAGTTGTTTTTTAGGGAGGGTTATTAATGGCAGAGGTTTTTATAAGCTATAGTACAAAGGATGAAGAAATTGCAAATATGGTCTGCAATGCTCTTGAATCAAACGGTATTAAATGCTGGATAGCACCCAGAGATATTTCAGGCGGTGCAAATTGGCAGCCGAGTATTACAGAGGCTATCAGCGAATCAAGAGTTTTTATCGTAATATATAGTGAAAATTCTGCACAGTCGCCTCAGGTAGCAAGAGAGCTTGCTCTTGCCGACGAAAGAAGCGATCATCCCAGAACGATTATTCCTTATAAGATAGATAATACTGAGCTTGTGGCAGGCTTTAAATATTATCTGATTTCGAGTCAGTGGGTAACGGTTGATATCGCCAACAATGATTTTAAGACTGAATCACTTATCTCCTCCGTCAATAAGGCGTTAGGTAAAGAGGATGCGAAAATCATAATTAACAACGTAACTATAAACACCCATATACATAACGGCGACAGAAAAGAAGAGCAGCAGGTGGTCTATACCACTCAGGGTACTACCGAAAAAGCGGTAACAGATTGCGTGACCTCAAAGGAAGAAATCGACGCTTTTTTTGATTCTAACAAGACTACCACCGTGGAGACTTTATCATTGATACAAGGTGAATCCGCAAAGACATCTGGCGGAAGACCTTCGGGAAACCCTGCACCCGCGCAGACTCCCGTAAATAACGTACCTGTGAAGCCTGAAACGAGTACCCCGTCGGCAAAGCCTCTCCCAATAAAAATGATAGCTATAGCTGGTGGTATTCTGCTGGCGGTGATACTTTTAATCGTTCTGATAGTATCTCTTTCAGGCGGAAATAACAAAGTCGTATCAAGTACGATGGAAAGCGCAAATTCATCCTTCTCCCAGGGCGGCAATACCTCCGTTTCTGACGGCGTAATGTATTATCCTGATATCAAGCCTTTTGAAAACAACAATGCAAAGGTACTTGAAAACAGCTATGAAGAATCCTTTATGGTGCTCGGCAAGGAATATAATACGGGTATTGTGCTTAATGCCTACGCTGAATCCTACGTTATATTCAACTGTGACGGATATGATAAGGTGAAATTTACCGTAGCAAGAGTCGATAATACGGCAAAGGGCGAGAACGTTGTCCGTGTTCTTGCGGATGAAAAGGAGTTGAATGCCGTAAAAACAGATCAGTTCTCTGCACCGCAGACTGTAGAATATGATATTTCGGGTAAAAGTCGTCTTCGTATAGCTATTCTGCAAAGCAATGAGGTAAGGGCTGATATTGCCTTAATGGATATATGCTTCTATAAGGATGGCGAAGCAATCCAAGAGGATAGCATTCAGGAAAGTGAATCTGCCGATTTAGTGGCAGTTCCTTCTGAAAAGAAGCCCTACGAAAATAACAAAGCGGAAATACTTGATAATAGCTATGAAAAAACCTATTTAGTTCTTGGTAAGGAGTACAACACGGGCATACTGCTGAATGCCTATACGGAGTCATACGTTATTTTTGATAATAACGACGGCTACGAAACTCTTTATCTTACAGCGGGCAAGGTAGACAACACAGACAGAGGCGAAAACTATATCAGAATTTACGCTGATGATAAAGAGTTGGAGCCGATAAGCTTCGGGCAGTTCTCTTCGCCTGTTTCTATGGAATATGATATAAAAGGTGCAAAGCAGATAAGAATTATTGTTGAGCAGAATAATATTTCCCGTGCGGATATCCTGCTTTACAATATGTATTTTGCAAAGAACGGTAAAAAGCCTGAAGTGAAGGTAGAAGATAACAGTAAGCTTCCCGATCTTGTGGCGGTACCTTCTGAAAAGAAGCCTTATGAAAACTATAAGTCAACTATTCTTGTAAACGACTATAATGAAAGCTGTGTTATCCTCGGCAAGGAGCATAACACAGGCATACGATTGAATGCCTATGCGGCGTCTTACGTTGTTTTTGAAAATAACGATGGTTATGAAACTCTTTATCTGACGGCGGCAAAATGCGATAATACCGATAAAGGAGAAAACTATATCAGGGTGATTGCTGATGGCAATGAGCTTCAGCCTATAGTTCTGAGCAAGTACTCCGTACCGCTGAGTATGGAATATAACATCAAGGGTGTAAAGCAGATAACGCTGGCGGTAGATCAGAATAACACCTCCCGTGCGGATATTCTTATTTACAATACGTATTTTGCAAAGAACGGAAAGAGTCCCGAAGCGGTTGTTGATAAAATCGAGTATGCGGATATGGCAATCGTTCCTACAGACTGTGCTCCTTATGAGAGCTCAAAGTCAGGTATTTATTCCAATGATATGAATAACAAGTTTATGGTATCAGGCAAGGAATATAACACGGGCATAGTGCTTAACGCATATTCAGGCTCTGAATTTGCTTTATACAATCACGGCAAGTACGAAAAATTATGCCTCACTATGTCAAAGGTTGACGGAACGGCTGAAGGTGGTAATGAGGTATGCATCGCCATTGACGGAGTTGAAGAGTATTATGATATATCCTCTGATTCAGAGCCACAGACAATAGAGCTTGATCTGAAGGGTAAAAAACAGATAGTCTTTAAGATTACTCAGAATAACAGTGTGAGAGCGGATATTCTGCTTTATAATATGTATTTCAGTAAAAACGGCGCAAAGCCACAGTAATAAGATAAGAAAGGGAATAATTATGACAGCATTTACAAAAGCAAATATACTGCTTCCGAAGCTTTCCGAGGCAGAAATGACCAAGTGGGCGGTAGTAGCCTGCGACCAGTACACAAGCGAGCCTCAGTACTGGGAAAAGACAGCGGAGATTGCAGGGGACAGTCCCTCCTGCTTAAAGCTTATTCTCCCTGAGGTATACCTTGAAGAGCCTGACTCTGAAGCAAGAATTGAAGCTATCAACAATGAAATGGAAAAGTACCTTAAAGAGGGTCTTTTCAACGAATATAAGGACTGCCTTATACTTACGATAAGGACTCAGGCAGACGGCAAGAAGAGAACGGGACTTGTAGGTGCGATCGACCTTGAAATGTACGATTACAACAAGGGTAGCACCTCCCAGGTAAGAGCAACCGAGGCTACTGTAGCAAGCCGTATTCCGCCCCGTGTAAAGATCCGCCGTGACGCTTCTTTAGAGCTTCCCCACATTATGATACTTATCGACGACGTTAAAAAGACGGTAATCGAGCCTCTTGAAAATAATACTGATAAGCTTACAAAGCTCTATGATTTTGAGCTTATGCAGGGTGGCGGACGTCTTGAAGGTTACCTTGTTGACGGAGAAAATGCAAAGGCTGTTTTTGACGCTCTTGATAAGCTCTCCGACAAGGCAGATTTCAACAGCCGTTACGGACTCACAAACGAAGAAGTGCTGTTATATGCTATGGGCGACGGAAACCATTCTCTTGCTACTGCAAAGGCTTGCTATGAGGAAAAGAAGGCGGCAGGCGCACCTGAGACAGAGCTTGCAAGATTTGCCCTTGCAGAGGTGGTAAACCTTCACAGTCCCGCCCTTGAATTTGAAGCTATCCACAGAGTTATAACAGACGTTGATACAAATAAGCTGATGGCAGAAATGACCGAAGCTTTAGGACTTGTAAAGGGAACTGACGGACAGACCTTTACGGTGGTTCTTAACGGAGAAGAAGTAGACTTCACTATCACAAAGCAGGGCGCAAACCTTACGGTAGGTAGCCTTCAGAACTTCCTTGACAAGTATCTTTCCGAAAACAAGGGCGTTATTGACTACATTCACGGCGACGACGTTGTAAAGAGCCTTTGTGAAAAGGAAAACAGCATCGGCTTCTTACTGCCCTCTATGACAAAGGATGAGCTTTTCCCCACAGTTATAAAGGATGGTGCATTACCCAGAAAGACCTTCTCAATGGGACACGCCCACGATAAGAGATTCTACTGCGAAGCAAGAAAAATCAAATGAGGCGTGCCGCCTCTCCCAATTCCGCCGCATGATAATCAAGCGGTATTCTGAACCTTGTGGGTGCAAGGCGTCGAAATCAGCTTTTGTTTACAGATATTTTTAGAGCATAAAGCTTACGGAGAGCCATCTACGGCTCTCCGTTTTTTGCGCCTTCAGACAAAACGGGAAAACCATGCATTCTATCTGAGATGCCGTCTTTAACAGACGGTTTTTTTGCATCAGAATCACAGAAAGCACGGATTGTCCTATAGGTTTCAAAAAAACATAGACAAATTTTCTTCACCCTTTTTGTTGCATATCCACATTGACAGATTATAGAAGCTAAGGTATAATAATCGTAGACGGTTACTATACTCTTATTTCAATTGTTATTAGCCGTACACAAACCAAACGATTATACAGGCAAATGGAGGTATACTGTGAAGAAAAAAATAATATCAGTGGTTTCTGCTGCTGTGCTTACAGCCGTTCTTTGTACTTCGACGGCTTTTGCGGATAAAGTTACCACAGTTAACGTAAACAAAGAAGCTTTAGCTACAGCATCGACAACAGGCAGTTCTTTAGCTGTGACAAATCTCAGAGTTGCCGAGGTAACGGAGAAAACGGTTTCTCTTCAATGGGACAGAGTCGAAGGTGCCAATGGTGCCGAGGTTGAAGTATTTCTTGACGGAAAATGGATTACCTACTTCATAGCGTATGAAAATTCGGATTTTGCCTATATGTCGGCACTCCCTTCCGGTACAGTGATGCAGTTCAGGGTAAGAATGTTTACGGGCAGCACGGGTGCTTACGTTTACGGTGAATACTCCGAAGTGGTTGAAGCTACAACCTTGCTTAAAAAGATGGATAAGCCTTCCATAGGTGGCAGAACCTCCACAGCTCTCCGCCTTAACTGGAATAAATATAATGATGCGGACGGCTATATTATAGAAAAATACGATGGTGCAAAGTGGACAAGAGTTAAAAAGCTTACAAATAACCAGACTACCACCTACCGCATTGAAGGTCTTGAGCCTTCCACAAAGTATCAGTTCAGGATAAGAGCATATACCATAAGCGGAGCAAAGGCTGTTTATGGCGATTATTCGTACGCTGTAGCGGGATACACAAACCCTTCTGTTGTAAGCGGTCTTAAGATAGGCGGAAGAGCGGTTTCTGCCCTGCGCCTCAACTGGACTAAAAACAGCTCTGCAGACGGATATATTATAGAGCAGTACGATGGTACGAAGTGGGTAAGAATAAAGAAGCTCACGGATAGCACAGTCGCTACCTACAGGGTAGAAGGTCTGTTCAGTGGCACTACCTACAAGTTCCGTATGAGAGCGTATAAAATGAACGGTGGTGTTGCTTATTACGGAGGCTATACGTCTACTGTCAGCGGCACGACCGTTGATAGCGCAATACCCCAGAATATAAAGCAGACGTCAAACACGTCCACCTCTGCGACCGTAAGCTGGAATGCTGTTTCAGGTGCTAAAGGCTACAGCGTGCAGATATATAAGAACGGCAAGTGGGTAACAAATAATAAGGTGACAAAAAACAGCTATACCTTCTCAAAGCTTTCAAGAAATACCAGCTATAAAATAAGGGTAAGAAGCTATGATGGTTCTAAGTACTCTACGTTCAGTCCTGTTATGTATATTGCCGCAACCCCTTCTGCTCCTACAGGTCTTGAGTGGGTGTCAGGCTCTGTAAGCTCCTTTACAGTTAGATGGAATAAGGTTACCGGCGTTTCGGGATATGAGGTTCAGGTGCTGAAGTCCGGTAAGTGGTACACGTATAAAACTACCGATACAAGCTATAGGGTAACGGGACTTTTAAAGGATAACAAGTTCAGCGTACGTGTAAGAGCTTATATGAACGTGTCAGGAAAGACGATCTATAGCTCCTTCAGCTCAACGATTACTACAGATACCTATACGGCAGAATCAAGAAAATATTACGAGCTTGTTGATTATCTGATAAAGAACGGGGAAAAGGGTGAAGACGGTTACTATTACCTTGACGTTCCTACAGATTACTTATGGGCTTTAGAGTGTGCTACGTCCTTGGTTTATGACGTTGACAAGAAGGCAATATATATTCTTATCGGCGCTGCTAATAATGAGACCTCGGCATATCTTGTGGGCTTCTATCTTTATCCTTATGAAGACGAGATATATCTGGAGGCTATGTATATAGAAAACGGATACCTGTGTCTTGCAGAAAGCACCTTCTCCCGTACCGACTACGCGCCTGGCGATTGTCTCACTTATTATGACGTGTATACTGAGCCTGTAAATGAATCAGCTGATACCATAGCTGAAGGATATAATCAGGTTCTTGCTCACATGCTTGAAACTGTTAACAACTATCTGCGATGGAATTTTGGCTACAGTTTAGATGAACTCGGTTTTTCTGCTTATTAAAATCAAGGAGCTACCTGCTAAAAGGTAGCTCCTTTTAACGTGTCTGTCGTATATAAATTTAAAATCCCGTAGTTACAAAACTACGGGACTTATTGTTTTTTTATAGATGGCAGGAACTGCCTAAAGGGGCTACCCTTTAAGAGTACGTAAGATATAGCATTTTTAATACCTGCCGTTTCGCTTGTTCTTGCAGAGCTGAATTTTATAAAAGGCAGGAACTGCCCAAAGGGCTACCCTTTAAGAGTACGTAAGATATAGCATTTTTAATACCTGCCGTTTCGCTTGTTCTTGCAGAGCTGAATTTTATAAAAGGCAGGAACTGCCTAAGGGGCACCCTTTATTCGCCGGCTAATTCGTAGGCTCTGTTTGTGCAAGCCTTACAGCAGTTATCTACAGTCTTTGTAAGCTCGCCTTCGTAGAGCTTTTCAAGGCCTGCTATAGTTGTACCGCCGGGGGAGGATACCTGCTTTATAAGCTCATCCACAGTCATACCGGAATCGGTGAGCATCTTTGCTGAGCCTACAAGGGACTGAGCGAAAAGCTCCATAGCCGCCTCATCTGATATTCCTACTGATTTTGCATAATCCACAAAGCCCTTTGCGAAAAGATAGATAAAGGCAGGGGAGCTACCGTTTATTGCGATTATTTCCTTCATCTTGTCAATGGGAACCTCTACCGCAATGCCACAGCTTGCGATAACGGATTTTGCAATTTCAAATTCGTTGTCGGATACGTTTTCCGCTCTTGAAACAGCACTTGCACCAAGTCCTAACATCATAGGGGTGTTGGGCATAACGAGAACTACCTTTGCATCTTTGATAGTGCGGTTTCTGATAAAGGCTTCGGAAATACCTGCACAGATGGAAATAATAACCTTGTCGGCTGTTACTTCATCCTTTATCGTTTCTAAAACAGAGGGGAGTATCTGAGGCTTTACAGCAAGAAGAATATAATCGCAGGTGCTTACAAGCTCCTTTTCGTCCTTGCAGGCGGTAACGCCGTGCTGAGAAAGGGCGGAAAGCTTTTCAGCGTCCTTTTCATAAGCGTAAATGCTTATATCCGTATTCTTTTCAGAAAGTCCTCTTATAATTGCGCCACCCATATTACCGGCGCCTAAAAATCCTAATTTAATCATAACCTTTTCCTTTATGCACGATTTGTTTTTACTATAAGTTTATTATAAGCCACCTTTACGGGGAAGAGTACCGCTATCATCAGCGGCACGCTTACTGCAAAGCTTATAACGTTTGTCAGCACTCTTGCACCGATAAGTACAATTATACTGTCGCCTACGATAAAACCGTAGCTGTACAGAGCCAGAGTGTTGAGAATGAGATTACATACTACGCACACTATCGCTCTTGCAACGGTAATTCTTATAAACTGCTTGTAGGTCTTTTCCGGCTTTAAGTTATAAAGCACAAGGCCGTATATCATACCCTCAAGTCCTGATATAAGCATAAGCCAGGGTATAAAAGTGTTTACGGGGTTTACAAGATATCCTATCACGTCCACGAGTATTCCTGAAAAAAAGCCTACCGCAGGGCCAAAGAGAATACCGATAAGAGCAAGGGGCAGATAGACGAAATTTATTTTTATAAAGTCGCCTATTCTGATAGTGCCGAAGCCGTCGAGAACCACCGCTAAGGCAAGGAATATACCTACTACCGCAATACAGCGGATGCTTTTAAGCTCCATTGCAGATTTTTTGAAGCTGTTAATAAAATAAGCCATATTTACCTCCTTAAAATAAAGCTGATGCTGATAAACGCAATCGCATAATCCGAAGATAAATATGGCAATTATCTCATATATGCAACAGCGAGATGCGGAATAATGCACCGCCACCGATTCTACGATGTTCGTCCGAAGGGCAACTCCCCGTCCCTTTGGCACTTAACGCGCATTTTCCTACTCTGTCGATTGATAGCAGAGTTTCAAACTCTAAAATTTATTACAAAATCAGAAGCTGATTTCGTTAGCAATTTCATACAGCTTGTGTTCAAACTGCTTCTTCATCTTGAGTGCTTCCTGAATATCATAGTCTACTACCTGATTGTCCTTGAAGCCTACAACACGGTTACCGATACCCTTTTCAAGAAGCTCTACAGCGTAGTGGCCAAGCTGGCTTGCCGCTACTCTGTCTCTTAAAGTGGGGCTACCGCCTCTCTGAACGTGACCTAAGATAGTAGCACGTGCTTCGATACCTGTTTCCTGCTCGATTTCCTTTGCGATCTGTTCGGAGTTGCCGATACCTTCAGCTACAACGATAATGAAGTGATGCTTGCCGTTCTTCTTACCTGCAAGTATCTTCTGGATAACGTCGTTCATTGTGTAGGGCTCTTCCTTTGTGATGATGTAGGTAGCACCTACTGCAATACCTGCGTTGAGAGCAATGTAGCCTGCGTTTCTGCCCATAACCTCAACAACAGAGCATCTGTCGTGGGACTGTGCAGTATCACGGAGCTTGTCAACCATTTCTACAACTGTATTCATAGCTGTATCATAACCGATTGTGTATTCTGTCATAGAAATATCGTTGTCGATTGTACCGGGAACGCCTACTGCTAAGATACCCTTTGCAGATAAGTCAGCCGCACCTCTGAAGGAGCCGTCACCACCTACTACAACAAGACCTTCGATACCGTTTTCGATGCAGGTCTTCTTTGCCTTTTCAACGCCTTCGTCATATCTGAATTCAGCGCATCTTGCTGTGCAGAGCATTGTACCGCCTCTCTGAATGATATCAGAAACGCTTCTTGCATCCATAGGGATAAGGTCGCCGTTGATAAGACCGTTGTAGCCTCTTTCAACACCTACAACCTCCATGCCTCTTGCAATGGCCGTTCTTACAACAGAACGGATAACGGCGTTCATGCCGGGAGCGTCGCCGCCACTGGTTAATATTGCTATCTTCTTCATAAAATATAACATCCTTTCACGAGGTGAAACCTCTAAATGATTATTTACACATAATTTAGTTTACTCCAAAATTGCCTTTTAGTCAAGGGGAAAACGGTAAATCTTTGGCTAAAAGCACTTTATTTGATTATTATGTTACTATTTCCACAAATTCCGACAATTTTTTGTATAAAATTATCAGAAAGAAAAACATTTTTTGACAGAGGAACGCTGACTGTTTCTCTCGTATCCTCAAAGCATACCTTGACGGGACTGTCACCGGGGTTTGCTGACAGTAATTTCTTTATTTCGGGCAGTCTTTCGTCTGTTCTGCTTTTTACCTTTATATAAAGTGTTTTCGGCTTTTCGGAAGGTATATCGGCAGGTAGCTCGCTGTCCTTTATTACAGTCTGCAGGTTGTTTATGAATATTACAGGCTCCTTTTCGTCATCGCAGGAGACAACGCCGTCTATCAGCATTACCTCGCCCTCCTTCAGCAGGGCGTTCAGCGTATCGTAATTCTTCGGGAATATAAGCGCCTCGATTTCACCGCTGAAATCCTCCAGCAGGGCAAAGCACATTGTTCTGCCTTGCTTTGTGATATGCTCTCTTTTCGATACGGTCATAGCTACAAGCTTTATTTTCTGCCCGTCGTTTCTGTCGCTTAACACAGAGGCAACGTGAACGGCACCCCGCATCTTAGCGGATTTTCTGTAGCTGTCGGTAGGATGTCCCGAAATGAATATACCGAGAACCTCCTTCTCCATCATCAGTAGCTGTTGGGTAGGATATTCGTCGCAATGGGGAATCTCGTAGGGCTTGTTGAAATCCGATTCGCCCTCTCCGAAGGCACCGAATAAATCGAGCTGACCGTCAATATCACGGTTTCCCGACAGGGTATCCAGCAGGGAATCGTAGGAGAACAGCATCTCCTTGCGGTTGGCGTCCAGATTGTCAAGAGCACCGCTTTTTATAAGCGCCTCTATCGCCTTGCGGTTTACGATTCTGCCGCTTGTCCTCTTGCAGAAATCGTAGAAGCTTATAAAGGGCTTTTCTCTGCGCTGTTCTATGATAGTATCTATCATATTCATACCCATTGATTTTATACCGAGCAGACCGAAGCGGATACCCTTTTCTTCTGCTGAAAAGCCTGCCTGACTTTTATTTATATCAGGCGGCAGAAGGGAAAGCCCCTGGCTTGTCAGATCGTCTATATATTCGGCTGTCTTACCACCGTTACCGATAACGCTTGATAAAAGCGCCACCATATATTCCTTGTAGTAGTGACGTCTTAAATATGCGGTCTGGTAGGCTACCACCGAGTAGGCGGCGGCGTGGGATTTATTGAAGGCGTAGGAAGCAAAGCTTGCCATATCGTCGAATATCTCGTTGGCAGTCCTTTCGTCCGCTCCGTTGGATATTGCTCCGGCTACGAAAATCTCCCTTTCCTTTATCATCTCCGCCTGCTTTTTCTTTGCCATTGCACGCCTTACTATATCAGCTCTTCCGTAGGAATAGCCGGCAAGCCTTCTGCAGATGGTCATAACCTGCTCCTGATATACGATGCAGCCGTAGGTAACGTCAAGTATTTCCTTTAACACGGGATGCTTGTAGCGTATTTTGTCAGGGTGCTGGCGGTTATAGATATATTTCGGGATGGAATCCATAGGGCCTGGTCGGTAAAGGGAAAGAGCGGCGGTCAGATCTTCTATGCTTTGTGGCTTCAGCCTTGATAAAAGGCTGGTCATACCAGCACTTTCAAACTGGAATATACCGAGGGTGCCACCCTTTGACATCATCTCATATACCTGTTTATCGTCAAGGGGGATATTATTTATATCAAAGTTAATATCCCACTTTTTTATCAGCTTACAGCAATCGTCTATTACAGTAAGGTTGCGCAGGGCAAGAAAGTCCATCTTCAGCAGACCGAGTCTTTCAAGAGTACCCATAGTGTACTGGGTTACCGTTTCGTCTCCGTTTTTATATAACGGAACGTACTCGCTGACAGGCTCTCTTGTGATTACGATACCTGCCGCATGGACGGAGGTGTTTCGTGGCATACCCTCTATTTTCATAGCTGTATCTATAAGCCTTGCCGTTTCGTCGTCTGTATCGCACAGCTGCTTCAGTTCCTTGTCGGTAGCAAGGGCGTAATCCAAAGAAGCAGAGGAGGAGATAAGCTTTGCTATACTATCAACCTTGCTGTAGGGCATACCCATTACTCTGCCTGCGTCTCTTACAGCCGCTCTTGCGGCAAGAGTACCGAAGGTGATTATCTGTGCTACTCTGTCACGGCCGTACTTTCTTATTACGTAGTCGATGACCTCCTGCCGTCTTATATAGCAGAAGTCAATATCAAAGTCGGGCATACTTACTCTTTCGGGGTTTAAAAATCTTTCAAAGAGCAGGTTGTATTTTATAGGATCGATGTCGGTTATTTTAAGACAGTAGGCACAGACGCTTCCTGCACCTGAACCACGTCCGGGACCTACGGGAATGTTATTCCTTCTTGCATAGGCGATAAAATCCGCCACTATCAGGAAATAGTCCACGTAGCCCATCTCCTTTATAACCGACATTTCGTATTTTACACGGTCGATTATTTCCTTATCGGGATTATTTCCGTAACGCTCGAAAAGTCCCTTCTTTATTTCGTTTTTGAAAAATTCATCGTTGTTGTCGTAGCCTTCCGCTTTGAAATAGGGCAGTACAGTCTGCCCGTAGGTGAAGGTCACGTTGCATTTTTCTGCAATCTTTACTGTGTTTTCTATTGCCGCAGGCGGAAAAAGCTCCGACATTTCGGCTTCTGATTTGAGATAGAATTCCTCCGTCGGAAAGTGCAGGGCGTTCTCGTCGGACAGGGTAGTGCCTGTCTGAATGCAGGTCAGTACCTTTTGTACAAAGCTGTCGGATTTTTCTATATAATGGGCGTCGTTGGTGGCAACTACGGGAGTAGCCGTATCCCTTGCCAGCCTTAAAAGGTAGGGGAGTATCCGCTTTTCCTCTTCTATGCCGTGATCCTGAAGCTCTATATAATAATCCTCACCGAAGATTTCCTTGTATTCATTTACCGTCTTAACCGCATCCGCATATCTGCCCGAAAGGAGTTGTCGGGGGATTTCACCCGAAAGGCAGGCTGACAGACAGATGAGACCTTCCGAGTACTTTTTCAGTATAGCCTTGTCTATTCTCGGCTTGTTGTAAAAGCCTTCGGTAAAACCTATGGATACAAGCCTTGCAAGGTTGTGATAGCCTACGTTATTCTTGCACAGCAGAATAAGGTGGCAGGGCTTCATATCCTCCTTGCTTGCTTTATCAAATCGGGATTTAGGAGCAACGTACATCTCGCAACCGATAATTGGCTTTATATCGTTTGCAACACATTCGTTGTAAAAATCCACACAGCCGTACATGACTCCGTGGTCGGTTATCGCTACTGCCTTCTGTCCGAGCTTCTTTACAGCGGAAATCAGCCCTCTTATACGGCAGGCGCCGTCAAGAAGGCTGTATTCACTATGCACGTGTAAATGGACAAATCCGCTCATTTTACAGTACCTTTCATTCCTCTGCAGAGTCTTCGGCTCTGAGCTTTTTAGCAATCTCGCTTATTTTTCTGAATCTGTGATTCACGCCGCTACGGCTTATAGGCGGCTCTAACATTGCACCTATATCGCTCAGCGACAATTCACGGTTTTCCAGTCTTATATCTGCAACCTTAAGAAGCTCCTCCGAAAGGTAGCCTCTGCCTTTGACAGCAAAAATATATTCTATATCGTCCGCCTGAATATTTGCGGCGGCGACAGTCTTGTCAAGATTTGCCGATTCGCAGTTTACACTGCGGTTTACGTTGTTTCTGACTTCCTTATATATCTTGATATTCATTATCTCCATAGCCTGCATCATAGCACCCATGAAGGTGAGAATATCGGAAATCTTTTCGCTTTCCTTTATGTACAGAAAACTGCTTCCACGTCTTGTGGACAGCTTTGCGGTCATTCCGTGCTCCTCTATCATAGAAAGAAGCCTTCTGCATTTATCTTCATCATGCAGGAATATTTCAAGCTGATAGCCCTTTTCGGGGTCTCCCGCTCCGCCGCATACTAAAAATACGCCTCTTAAAAATATTCCGAAGGCGTCGTCATCCGAGCAGTCGGGTATTCCGCCCACTACTGAGGCTTTTGAAAGCTCCACCGAATAAAGAGTCTTTCCTCTTATATCGAATACAGATTTCCTGCAGGGGAGCTTTATCTGTAGCATAGCCTGTTCGATATAATCGGCGGCTTTTTTACATTCTGTACGGAAGCTGAGCTTTTCACCGTCCTCGTTCATTGCAAAGACAGCGCCCATACAAAGTAAACGGAGCTGATTCTTGTCGCTCTCGTTTTTGCAAAGCTCGTTCTTTATTTCCGTTGCAAAGGACATCTGAATCACACTCCGTTAAAATTTATTTATCCTTTTTTATATCTCTGTGAAGTATTCTTGCCTTGAGATTCTTACCACTTATGTAGGTGCGGAGATTTTCTGCAAAGGTAACGCTTCTGTGCTTGCCACCCGTACAGCCGAAGGCGATAACAAGCTGACTCTTGCCCTCGTGCAGATACTGGGGGAGCAGAAAATCGATAAGGTCAAAGAGCTTTGCCTCCAGCGTCTTTGAGCTTTCAAACTGCATTACGTAATCCCTGACCTCCTTGTCAAGTCCCGTCTTCTGTTTAAGCTCAGGAACGTAGAAGGGGTTCGGGAGACAGCGCACGTCGAATACTAAATCCGCTTCGTTGGGAACGCCGTACTTGAAGCCGAAGGAGATACAGCTTATAGTCATACTGTCCGAGGGATTCTCAAGGAAAAGATTCAGAATATTCTCCTTTAAGGTGGAGGTGGACATAAGAGTTGTATCTATGTAATAGTCTGCCTGCTCTCTGATAGGCTCCAGCATATTGCATTCTGATTCGATAGCTAAATCAATATCTCCGTTTGAGATATCAAAAAGAGGATGACGACGGCGGGTTTCCTTGTATCTTTGCTTTATGACGCTCTGCTTTGCATCTACGAAAAGAAGCTTTACGTCAAGGCTGAGCTGTCTTAATTTTTCAAGATTTTCATTGAGATGCAGGAACATAGTACCGCCTCTGATATCGGTAACGATGGCTATCTTTGAAATAGCGTCGTTTTCCTGACATATCTGGGCAAACTGGGGAATAAGCTGAGGGGGCATATTATCAATACAGTAGTAGCCGATATCCTCAAGAACGTTTACAGCGCAGGATTTTCCTCCGCCTGAAAGACCTGTTACAATGACAAATTCCTTTTTCATACGTTTTCACCCTTCCTTTGTTCTTCCTTACTCCATATGGAGTACCTCGCAATGAAGCTCTACGCCGGTTTCTTTTTTAACCGTCTGTTTTACCTTTTCGATAACGCCCAGTACGTCACTGCAGGTGGCGTTATTCTTGTTTATTACAAAGCCTGCGTGCTTTGTGCTGACCTCTGCACCGCCACAGGCTGTGCCTTTGAGTCCGCAGACCTCTATAAGCCTGCCCGCAAAGTCGCCCTCAGGTCTTTTGAAGGTACTGCCGGCACTTGGATATTCAAGAGGCTGTTTGTCCTTACGCTTTTGCATAAGGGTATCCATCTGATTCTTTATTTCTTTCTTGTCGCCTTTTTTCAGCTTTATTTTTACGGATACTATGCAGTAATTCTTATCGGCAAAGATACTCTTCCGGTAGCCAAGTCCCATTCTGTAAACAGGCATTTCCTTTATCTCGTCACCGTCGATATATCTGCAGGACAGTACCACGTCCTTCATCTCGCCACCGTAGGCACCTGCATTCATATATACGGCACCACCTACTGAGCCGGGGATTCCGTAGGCAAATTCCAGCCCCTGAAGGCTGTTTTCAAGAGCCGCCTGACATACGGATATAAGGCTTGCACCTGCGTCGCATTCAATCGATTCTCCGTCAACGTGTACGGAAGAAAAATCACTTCCGATATGCAGGACAACACCTCTCAGTCCCTCGTCGCTGACTAAGATATTACTGCCCTTGCCGACGATATAATATTTTATCCCTGAATTCTTACATTCCTGCAGAAGCTCAACCAGAACGGCGGCGCAGTTTACGTTAACCATAACGTCACAAGGACCGCCTATCCTGAAGGTGGTGTGATGCTTCATTTCTTCGCCGTACAGTATCGTCGCATTGTGCTTTGCGGCAATCTGCTCTATTTTAGAATAATCGTTACAGTTCAAATGCTTTCTCCTTGACCGTTTATAGGATTACGCCTGCTTTAAACGATAGAGGTTAGCGGCACCCACGATACCTGCATCGTTACCAAGCTTTGCAATACCGAGCTTTGTGGATTTTTCAGGGTTGATGCAGTAGCTTTCTCTTGCAATGTATTCTTCAAGAGGCTTTGTCAGGTATTCGCCTTCCTTGCAGATACCACCGCCGATGAGTAACATTTCAGGCTGGAAGGTATTAACCACGTTTACAAGACCGCAACCGAGATAGTTCAAGTATTCCTCTACTACAGCCTTACCTGCGGCATCGTTCTTTCTCATAGCGTCGAAGGCTGTCTTGCCGTCAACGTTTTCGACAGAGCCTGCGATTTCCCACATAGCACTGTCCTTGTTTTCTTCCATTGCTTTCTTTGTAGCGTTGATAAGAGCTGTAGCGGAGCTGTATGCTTCAAAGCAACCCTTTCTGCCGCATCCGCACTGTCTGCCGTTATACTCGATAACAGAGTGGCCAAGCTCACCACCGCAGAAGTTAAAGCCTGTGTAGATCTGACCGTCGATAATGATACCACCGCCGACGCCTGTGCCGAGAGTGATAACTACTACATTCTGATAGCCCTTACCTGCACCGTTGATAACCTCGCCGTAAGCGGCAACGTTAGCGTCGTTTTCTACGAATACGTCCTTGCCGAGTCTTTCCTTTAAAAGTCCGCCGATATTTGTGTTGTTGAAGCCTAAGTTGCAGGAGTAGAGAACTACGCCCGTGTTTCTGTCAGCAACGCCGGGAGTACCGATACCGATGCTTCCGATTTCGTCTACAGAGATACCTGCATCTGCACAGGCAAGCTTTACGCCTTCGGCAATGCTGTCTGCAATTTCTTCTGCAGGACGGGGGAGGTTTGTCTTTATGTTTGACTTGCCGATGATCTGGAAATTATCATCCACTACGCCTACTTTAATGTTTGTTCCGCCTAAATCAATTCCTATATTGTACATTTTCCTTTTTCCTTTCAGATACCTTTTATTTTATTCTTATTTTCGTGATTTTATTCTGCCGTTAATCCGGAATTTGTTTTAAGTCCCTTTGAGCTTATAAAGTCCTCAAAGCGTTTTAAGTCTGCGTTAAGCACAAGCTCCTCAGGGAAGCTTATTTCATTCAGCAACGCTTCTGCCTGTTCAAAGGCGCCTACCTTATCGTGGAAGTGAGCGTCTGAATCCACTATGATACTGCATCCGTTTTTTGCGCAGGTGGGCAGTATCAGGTGCTTAAGTCTTTGTATTGATCTGTTACTGCGGAAGCGGCTTACGTTGAATTCTATTGCCACGTTCTTTTCCTTGCACGCCTTTGTGACTGCTTCTACGTCAAAGGGAAAATCGGGAGAATCGGTATGTCCTAAAACAAACACCTTGGGATTGTCAAGTACGCCTAAATATGCGCTTGTAATCTGTTCCTCCGTGCCATAGGGCATACAGTCGCCGTGCATTGAGGCCACTATAAATTCCACGTTGCCGTAGATATATTCGTTTATATCAAGCCTGCCTTCATAGTCGATCAGATTCGCCTCTATGCCCTTTATTATCCTGACGCCATACAGAAAATCGGGGATGACTCTCATATTGCAGAAATGCCATTCGTGAGGGGAGTCGGGCATTTTTACGGAATGGTCGGTCAAGGCTATATAGGAAAGACCTCTTTCTGACGCCGCCTTTGCATTTTCCGTTATGGTTGAATAAGCGTGGGTGCAGGCAATGGTATGCGTATGCATATCCGCTACAAATTTCATTGTTCTTACCTTCCTGTTGTTCTTTCTCTATAAAATTACAGACTGTGTACTGTATCGGAGCCTTCCATATCGAGACCTAAGTTGTCAAGAAGCTCCTGAGCCGCATTGTAGCCCATCTTTTTCTGTCTGTTGTTCATAGCGGCAACCTCTAAGATGACCGCTAAGTTTCTGCCGGGCTTTACGGGGATCGTGAGGGAGGGCACCTTTACGCCTAAAATGGATATGTAGTGATTGTCAACGCCCATTCTGTCGTAAATCTTTTCAGGATTCCACAGCTCAAGCTCTACTACCATATCTATCTTTTCGTTTACCTTTACGGCACCCATACCGAAGAGCTGACGGGCATTGATGATACCGATACCACGAAGCTCTAAGAAGTGTCTGATGTTATCAGGTGAGCTACCAACGAGAGTGATATTGGAAGCCTTTCTGATTTCTACGGCATCGTCGGCAATAAGACGGTGACCACGTTTTACAAGCTCGATGGCAGTTTCTGACTTACCTACACCGCTTTCGCCTAAGATAAGCATACCTTCGCCGTATACCTCGATGAGTACGCCGTGACGGGTAATACGGGGAGCAAGCTGAAGGCTTAAATATGCAACCAGCTTTGAAGTAAAGGTGGAGGTACTCTCTTCACTACGAAGCAAGGGAACGCCGTAGGTCTCGGCATATTCCTTCATCTGATCGGCAACCTCAAGACCTCTTGAAACGATAACTGCCGCAGGCTTCATAGAAAAGAACTTCTTCAGACGCTGAAGTCTTATCTCTGCACCGCACTGGTTTAAGTATGCGGTTTCGGAGTTACCTATTATCTGTATTCTGTTGTTGTCGAAATATTCGTAAAAGCCGGCAAGCTGAAGTCCCGGTCTGTTTACGTCTATATCGCTGATATAGATATTTGCGGGATCCTCGGGGGTGTGAATGATCTCAAGCGTATGCTCGTCAATTATTGATTTTAATGATACGGTAAATTCCTGTGCCATTTTGCTTTTTCCTTTCGGTAGGGTAAATTCTGAAGCTATATTCCGTTACGCTTCCATACATAATTAATTATACACTATTACAGCGCTTATTGCAAGTAAAATCACAAAAAAATAACAGTCTTTCCCGCAAATCGGGGAAAGACTGTCAAGAGCGTAATAAATTATTTCTTGGATGCTAAGAATTTGTAAACTACCGCCGCTAAAGCACCGCCAACGAGGGGAGCTACGATGAATACCCATACGTTTGCAAGAGCGTCGCCACCCATGAATAAAGCGGGACCGAAGCTACGTGCAGGGTTTACGGAGGTACCTGTAAAGTAGATGCCGAAGATGTGAACGAGTGTTAAGGAAAGACCGATAACAAGACCAGCAACAGCGCTGTTTTCCGTCTTTGACGTAACGCCTAAAATAGCGATTACAAATACGAAGGTGAGGATGATCTCAATAACGATTGAAAGAAGAATATCGCCGTTATAGAGACCGTTTGTACCAAGGCCCTTATCCTTGCCGATGAGTGCCATAAGGATAGCCGCACCTGCAGTAGCACCTGCAAACTGTGCTATAACGTAGCCGATAAAGTCCTTGACTGACATCTTACCGCTTATCAGCATTGCGAGAGATACTGCAGGGTTGATGTGACAGCCTGAAATATTGCCGATGGAGTATGCCATAGCAACGATAACAAGACCGAATGCAACTGCTGTCATAAAATAGCTTGCATTGGCTTCAGCTGTACAGCCTAAAACGGCTGCTGCGCCACAAGCGAATAATACCAGTACCAGAGTACCGATAAATTCAGCGACGTACTTTTTGATTGATTCCATGATGATTTTTCCTTTCGGTTTTTTATTTTACCGCCGTAGCGGTTATAGCCGTATCTTAATTATACTACAATATGGCGTATCTTGTCAAATGATTCCTGTAAAAGAAAATAACAGCTCCGACAGATATACCGATACGCAGGCGGCTATTGCTACTATCGTCAGATCCTTTTCGAGTATTGCAAATACCACCGCTACTAAAAGTCCCACTGTTGCCGAAGCCATACTACCCGTAGCGTATAACGCCGCAGGAAAGGTCATAGCGGCAAGTACGGTATAGGGTATGTAGTAAAGGAAGGATTTTATAAAGGTGTTCTGTATCTTCTTTCTCATTGCCGCAAAGGGTATTGCTCTTATAAGATAGGTCGAACCCGACATAATGAGCAGATATATTAAAAACTGTCCGTTATCCATTGTCAGCGTCCTCCTTTACGGGGAAGAATATTGCGCCGATAAGGGCGGCAAGTATAGCGCAGACGCTTATTGAAATACCTGATGATATTTCCTTCAGCACGGGCGCATAGTAGAATATACAGCTCATTGCAAGGGCAATCACAACTACTATCAGCAGGGAAAGTGATTTCTTTGCCTTGGGTGCTATTATAGCTACGAACATTCCGTATATTGCGATACATAAGGCCGACATAAGCTCGTCAGGGAGAATGTTGCCAAGAAGCGCTCCCGTAAGCGTACCCATAGTCCAGCCAAGCCAGGGAATAAGGGAAAGTCCCGTAAAGAAGGAACGGGAAACCGATTCCTCATTCGACGCTACCGCAAATATTTCGTCGGTTATAAAAAAGCCCAGCAGCCAGCGGTAGATCCCCTTGAATTTACTGTCCGTCTTCTGCGACAGGGAAATAGCCATAAAGGAATACCGCACGTTTACAGTAAGCTGGGAAATCAGCATTTCGATATACTGTCCCGGATTTACCATAATGCCTATACCTGCAAGCTGACCTGCCGAGGTTACCGTTACCATTGATATTATTACTGCCTGCCACCAATGAAAGCCCATTGATACAGCCATAATGCCGAAGGAGAAGGAAACAGACAGATAACCGAGTCCTATCGGTACGCCTGATTTCAGTCCCCTTAAAAATGAATTCTTGATTTTCAAAGTCGTCCATCTCTCTTTTTATTTTCTTTAATCGCCATTCCACAGATTATAGTGCTTCAGCGCCTTTTTCATAAAGTCCTCAGTCACACCGAAATGCTCGGATAACTCCCAGAGCTGTGTGACTCCCTTCTTCAGCGCTGAAATAAGCGCCCTTCTCGGAATGGTGTTTCTTATTGCCCACATATCCGCTCTGTGTTCCATTCTGCCTATAGTGGTGACGGGACAGCTGGCGTCGTAAAAGGAGCCGGTCATACAATGCCCCAGCTCATGGGCGGATTTTACCTTATAGTCGGCGTGGCTTTTTACCTTCTTTTTATCTATTGCTATAATGCACAGTCCGTTCATACTGTGGCTCAGCGCCTCTTCTTTCCCGTAAAGCATCATGTCTATTATAGGAATATCTTCACGCTGTGCAATCTTTAAAAGCTTATCCAATTTTCACGCCTCCTTTTTTTAAAGCCGTATATTTAACCTTCTTCCTTTTTTTGCTTCTGTCTGTATTTCAGATGCTCCATTGCAAGTCTTTTTACGTCGTCTAAAACGTCGTCGTCAATTTCCGTATCACCGAAAAGCGCAAACTTCAGCTTGCTGTCGGAGATGGAAATACTTCCCGCTTCGCTTAACAGAAAATCGGTATCTGTGCCGAAAAATTCCGCCAGCATCCGTAACGTATCGAAATCCGGCTCACGTTTTCCGAGTTCGTAAAGGCTGTAGCCCTGCTTTGTCATGCCTAAATGCTCCGCTATTTCTGCCTGGGAATAACCCTTCTTTTTGCGGAGAGCCTTGATATTTTCTGAAAAAATACTCATAGCTTAGACCTTCCTTAAATTTTTATTTGCAGTTATCTGCACTTGTAATTATATCAACAATATGTTGTATAGTCAACAAGTTGTTGTAAAATTCTACGTTTCTTACAACAAAGGCAACGTTTTGTTGTCTTTTTATCGTCTTATTTCACAAATCGTAAAAAATCGGTAAACAAACTGTTGACAAATTGTGGAACTTGTGTTATCATCTTGTCAAAGGACAACGAAACGTTGACTTGAATCAACAACCGTAAATCCTATAGCTGAATGATAGCACATGGGTAGTACGATAGAAAGGACAGAAAGGAGGATGTATGTACATCTGCAGCGAATGTGAAAATGTTTTTTCAGAGGAGGAGCTTGACTATATTTCTGATAATATGGGCGAGTGCTGGGGATATACCGCTTATCGCAGGCGAAGGTGCTGCCCCTTTTGCAAGGGCGAGGTAGAAAGCTGTAACGAAGCAGAAAGGGGGTGATAGTATAAACAGTAAGTATCAGAAGTACCTGACGGAAAAGGGGCGTGAGCAGCTTATCAGCTACAGCTCTATGGGATATGATACGGCAATGATTGCAGAAAAAATCGGAGTGACGGAAAAGACTCTGCTGATGTGGTGCAGTAAGTATCCCGAAATAAACGAGGCTGTCCACAGCGGCGGTGATATGGCGGACAGACTTGTGGAAAAGGCACTTTTCAAAAGGGCGGTAGGCTATACCCAGACCGAAAGGGTGAGCCAGCTCAGTAAGGAAGGAGAAATGGAGCTTGTCAAGGTCGTCGAGAAGGAGGTTATGCCCAGCACAACGGCACAGATTTTCTGGCTGAAGAACAGGTGCGGCTACGAATGGGACGGCAAGACCGAGGACGAGGACGATGAGGGCGGAGTAATAATGTTGCCGGAGGTGACTAAGAATGGCGGATAATATAATCTGGACTCCCCAGCCAAGACAGATAGAATTTCTGTGCCGTCCCGAATACGAGGCACTTTACGGCGGTGCGGCAGGCGGTGGCAAATCCGACGCCCTTCTTGCGGAGGCTTTAAGGCAGGTACATATACCTCATTATAGGGCGATCATATTCCGCAAGACCTATCCGCAGTTGTCGGAGCTTATCGACAGATCGAAGGAGCTTTATTCCGTTGCATTCCCAAAGGCGGTGTACAATGCGACGCATCATTGCTGGAGCTTCCCTTCGGGAGCGAAAATCTATTTTGGTGCAATGCAGTACGCCAAGGACAGAACCCAGTATCAGGGCAAGCGTTATGACTTTATCGGCTTTGACGAGCTTACCCATTTTCTGTGGGAGGAGTACAGCTATATGTTCTCCCGAAACCGTCCCGGAGGTGAGGGTACAAGGGTGTATATAAGAGCTACCGCAAACCCGGGCGGAATAGGACACGGCTGGGTGAAGCAGAGGTTCATAACAGCCGCCGAGCCTATGACGCCTATTGTGGATACCTATACGGTCTATAATCCTCAGGGGGAAGCAATAAGGATAAACAAAAGCCGTATCTTTATTCCTGCAAGCGTTTTTGACAATCAGAAGCTGCTATCCAACGATCCTGAATATCTGGCTTCTCTTGCTATGCTTCCGGAGGCAGAGAAGAGAGCACTTCTCTACGGTGACTGGGATAGCTTTTCGGGGCAGGTATTCACCGAATGGCGGGATGATCCCGGGCATTATAGGGACAGACTGTGGACTCACGTTATCGAGCCTTTTAAAATTCCGGGGGACTGGCTGATATACCGGGGCTTTGACTTCGGCTATGCAAAGCCCTTTTCGGTAGGCTGGTATGCGGTTGACCGCAGAGGATGTATTTACCGTATAGCAGAGTATTACGGCTGTACCGATACACCCAACACGGGACTTAAAATCAATCCTGCTGAAATAGCTGCGGAAATAAAACGGATAGAAAGCGAGAACGAGAATCTGAGGGGCAGGACCATAACGGGCATAGCGGACCCTTCTATCTTTGACAGAAGCCGTGGAGAGAGCGTAGCGGATATGATGGCGGCATCACCGAACTTTCTTACCTGGAGCGGAGGAGACAACACCAGAATAGCGGGAAAAATGCAGTATCATTACCGATTCGCCTTTGATAAGGAGGGGTATCCGATGTTCTACTGCTTTAATACCTGCAGACATTTTATAAGAACCATACCTGCTCTTGTATATGATGATAACAAGGTGGAGGACATCAATACCGCCCAGGAGGATCATATCTACGACGAGTGCAGATACGTGCTTATGGAAAACCCGATAACAGCTCCGAAGGAGCGGGGAACGTTACCCTGCGGTGACGATCCGCTGGAGCAGAGAGAAAAAAAGAGCAACTATTCTTTTTTTAATATTTAAAGGAGGCAATTTTGAGTAAATTAAAGAAAATCGACAGAAAGGAGCTTATCCGTGCCGAGCAGATATTAAAGAAATACAAGGCGGGTAAGGCGAATCTGGAAAACCGCATCATATCAAACGAGCAATGGTGGAAAATGCGTCACTGGGGAGAAATCGGCGGAAACGAATATGATATAAACCGCCCTAAGCCTTCCTCGGCGTGGCTGTTCAATTCTATTGCAAATAAGCATGCCGACGCTATGGATAATATCCCCGAGCCCTCGGTACTTCCCAGAGAGCAGGATGATGAAGCAGCCGCAAAGGGGCTTTCTGAAATGCTCCCCGTGGTGCTGGAACGAGCCGGCTACGAAAAGCTGTACAGCGATATGTGGTGGTACAAGCTGAAGAACGGTACCGCTTGTCAGGCGGTACTCTGGGACAGCTCCCTTGAAAACGGAAGAGGTGATATTGCGATAAAGAATATCGACCTTCTGAACCTTTTCTGGCAACCCGGTATCAAGGATATTGAGGAGAGCAGAAACGTGTTTTACGTAACTCTTTACGATAACGATCTGCTTTGCGAGATCTACCCTGAGCTTGTGGGAAAGCTCGGCGGTGATACCGTGAATATAGCAGGCTATAAGACTGAGGACAATATTGACGGCTCGGACAAGTCCTCGGTAATCGACTGGTATTATAAGAAAAGAGTGGCGGGCAGAGAGGTGCTTCATTACTGCCGTTTTGTAGGCGAGACGGTACTCTATTCCAGCGAGGACGACGAGCTTTGTGAAAAAGGCTTTTACGAACACGGAAGATACCCCTTTGTGCTGGATCCCTTATTTATGCAGGAGGGTAGCCCCTGCGGCTTTGGGTACGTGGATATTATGCGTGACGCACAGACCTACATAGATAAGCTCGGTCAGGTGATCTTAGAGCATACGGTACAGATGAGCCGCAAGCGCTTCTTTATAAAGCATAACGGAGCGGTAAGAGAAGAAGAGTTTGCAGACTTCCGCCGTCCCTTCGTCCACGTGGCAGGCAATCTGTCGGACGACGATATAAGAGAGATCCGTCTCGATCCTCTTGACGGTGCTGTGATGACAGCAATGAACAATAAGATAGAGGAGCTGAAGGAGACCAGCGGCAACAGAGATTTTTCTCAGGGCGGTACGGCGGGAGGCGTTACTGCGGCAAGTGCTATAGCGGCACTTCAGGAGGCAGGCAACAAGCTCTCCCGTGATATGATAAAGGGCAGTTATTTTGCCTTTACAAACGTCTGCTATCTGATAATAGAGCTTATCAGACAGTTCTACGATACGCCGAGAGTCTATCTTTTATCAGGAGATTACAAGAGCTTTGACAACAGTCTTTTGAAGGATAAGGAACGCTTTCTTTTCGGAGAGGCGATAGAGCCTCACAGACCTGTGTTTGACGTTATCTGCAAGGCGGCAAAGAAATCTCCCTTTTCAAAGGCGGCACAGAACGAGCTTGCCAAGGAGCTTTTCCATATCGGCTTTTTCAGACCTGAGCTGTCGGAACAGTCGCTGGCGGCAATAGAGATAATGGATTTTGAGGGCAAGGAAAATATAAGGGATTCCATTGCAAAAATAGCCCAGCAGTACAGAGCATCACAGATGGCGATGCAGTCAGGCGGTGAGGTACTGTGACGGATATTATTCTTAAAAAGACAAAGCTCGGCAGAGAGCTTACCGTAAAGGGACACTCGGGCGAGGATATGACGAAGGCGGGAAGTGTAGTCTGTGCCGCAATCAGCACGCTTACACAGACCATAGCCCAGAACCTTTACGAGTACGAGGACGAGGGAGAGGTGGATATTATCGATATAACCATTAAAAGCGGCAATACGGTACTCTCCTATATTACCGATAACGAAAACGTAAACTTTTTAGTGGACAGAATCTGTAAGGGCTTCTGGCTTGTTTCAGATTGCTTTCCCGACAGAGTTACGTTTGACGTTATATAAATTTACAGCGAAAGGAGGTGATAAAGTGGAGCTTGCATTATCACAGGAGAACGTTGTCACGGCGGACGCTGAAGAGACCACCGAAAAGGAAGTCACAGCGGAAGAGACAGACAACGCCCCCTCCTCAGCCGACAGATTCTATAATGCGGTAAGAGAGATGAAAAGCCGTCAGCACGTCCGTGAAAGGGAGCTTGTGGAGCTTATGGCAAAGAAGCTTAACCTATCGGGTAAGGACTATGAGGGCATTAAGGCAAGGCTTACCGACAAGGAGGCGGAGGAGAAGGAGACTGATGACTTTTCTGCAAGGCTTGAGGGCTGGCAGAAAAGAGAAGCGGAGGTGCAGAAGCTTTACCCCGGTTTTGTCCTTGCCGAGGAGCTTCGTGACCGTGATTTCTTCAATCTTTGCTACAACGGGGTTGATATTCTGACGGCATATCAGGTGCTTCATCTTGACGATATTATAATGTCGGCTATGAGCTATGCCATATCAGAGCTTAAAAGAGCAGGGATAACGAATCAGTCTTCAAACAGCAGAGCAAGAGAGGGTGCGCTGGACAGCGCAGGAAGAACAAGACAGGACAAGCCCAAGCTCACGAAAAAGGAAAGAAACGAGCTTATAAGAAGAGCCGAAAGAGGCGAAACAGTAAGACTTTAAGTTAACAGAGAAAGGAAAACAAAATGAAAAAGTATTTTAACTTCAGAATCGATCTTTTTGAAACACAGACCACGTCTCAGGAATCACTTTCCGCAGAGATGAAGACCTTCTATGAGAACACTCTCATAGACAATGCAGAGCCGAAGCTGGTACACGACCGCTTCGGTGATAAGTACCCCATCCCCAAGAACGGCGGTAAGACTATAGAATTCAGAAAGTACAGCCCTCTTCAGAAGGCTACGACTCCCCTTGTGGAAGGCGTTACACCTGCGGGCAACTCCCTTTCTGTAACCAACGTAACTGCTACGGTAAATCAGTACGGCGACTATATCAAGCTTTCTGATATGCTGGAGCTTACCGCTATCGATAATAACGTAGTGCAGTCCACAAAGCTGCTTGGCAGTCAGTCGGGCAGAACTCTTGATACAATCACAAGAGAAATCCTCAATGCAGGTACAAACGTAATCTATGCCGCAAAGGGCGACGGCACAGAGGTGCTTGCAAGAGAGAATCTTGACAATACCTGTGCGCTTACGGTAGATACAATCTTCAAGGCGGCGGCACAGCTTGAATCTATGAACGCTGACGGTATCGACGGCGAGAACTACGTAGCTATCATCCATCCCTATGCCGCTTACGATCTTATGAGATGTCCCGAATGGATCGACGTACATAAGTACGCAGAGCCTGAAAGCATCTTCAAGGGTGAGATCGGCTGTATCGGTAACGTGCGCTTTGTAAAGTCAACAGAAGCAAAGATCTGGAAGGATGAGACCTGCCCCGACGGACTTGCAGTGTTCTCAACTCTTGTACTCGGAGCTCACGCTTATGCGGTAACTGACGTTACAGGCGGCGGTCTCCAGCACATCGTAAAGCAGCTGGGCTACGGTGATGACCCTCTTAACCAGAGAGCTTCCGTAGGCTGGAAGGCTACGAGAGTAGCGGAGATCCTTTCCGATGAATATATGGTAAGAATCGAAAGCTGTTCTCCCACCTATTCCGCAAAGACAAACGCCAACTGATAAAAAGCTTCCCTCGGACTTACGTCCGGGGGGAGAATTACAGTAAGATACAGAAAGGATTATTAAAATGACAAAGAAGAATAACGACCTTAACGAGCTTGTTACAATAAAGCTTTTCAAGGATGGCGAAAAATATAACGATGACGTTTTCGTATCGGTGAACGGAAACAACTATCAGATAAAAAGAGGCGAAACGGTGCAGGTGCCTATGTTTATAAAGCTTCAGCTTGACAAGGCGGAGGAGCAGAGAAAGAAGGCAGAGTATTACCGTGACGAAGGCTGGAAGCAGTCCCTTATCATTCAGGAGGGCAAGAACCAGTAACAGAAAGGAGCGCATATGACTATAAAAGAAGCTATAGAAAAAACCGACAGACTGCGTCCCAACAGCTTTTCAAGGGAGGAAAAGACCGACTGGCTGACCGACTTTGAAAACCGCATATATAACGAGATATATTCCCTTCATAAGTGCGATACGCCTTTTACGGATACTACGGAAATGACGGACGCTACAGAGCTTTTCGTACCCTCTCCCTATGACGAGCTGTACGTGCTCTGCCTTTGCTCTATGGTGGATTTTTTCAATGCGGAGTACGATCGCTACAATAACGATACGGCAATGCTTGAAGCTCTGTACGGCGATTTTGAACGCTACTGGAACAACAATCACGAATGCGCCCACAACACCGTAATAAGCGGATAAGGAGGTGCAAGGTGAGATTCAGAAGATTAAGAAGCACGGCAAAAAGTGAGAGCTATCAGACACGTTTCGGCGGTATCAACCTACAGAATGGTACTCCTCTCGGAGAATGGGAGGAGCTTCACAATATGACGGCTGAAAGCTACCCTGCGGTATGCAGTATGCCTTGCCGCAGGTATAAAAGCTTGCCTTCCGATATGACAGGCTTTACGTTTAAAGACGATATGCTGGTGTATACCGTGTCTGATGGTATATATATCGGAGATACAAAGCTTGATTTAGAGCTTTCCTTGTCGGGCAAGAAGCTTGTCTCTATGGGTGCATATATCGTCATACTCCCTGACTGGATAGTGATAAACTCCGAGGATATGAGCGTAATGGAGGGTACTGTCAGCGATGAAACTACCGCAGTTACCATAACGGGCGGTACGCTTTACGAAATCAATTTCAATCAGACTTCGCCTACGGTAGATATCCGTAAGCTGATGTACTATGAAACGGATGCCTCAAATTCCGCACTCGAAAAGCTTAAAAAAGGTGACAGAGTAAAGCTCTCCTATGCATATAAGGGCAAGGCAATGTCCTTTGTTATCTCCGTTGACAGCATAAGCACAGAGGAAAGCTACCTTGAAGAAGGCAGGGCGGCGGTAATCTTCGATACTGCAAGCGGTATATACAAGGATACCCGGTACTTCTTTTCAGAGGTTCAGCCTATGACGGATAACAGATTCGTAGCAAGGCACGAAAACGTGACTCTTGAGAAATCCTCGGAGATAGAAAAGGCTGAAATTCCCGATATGGATTATGAGCTTATCGTAGAGCATAATAACCGCCTCTGGGGATGCTCCTCCGAGAATCACGAAATATACTGCTCAAAGCTTGGCGATCCCTTTACATGGAAGGAATACAGCGGTCTTTCTACCGACTCCTATGCGGTAACTGTAGGTTCTGACGGAGATTTCACGGGCAGTACGGTCTACAATGACAGCGTTCTGTTCTTCAAGGAAAACTGTGTACACGTGGTTTACGGCACAAAGGCATCCAATTTCACCTTAAGTACTATCGAGCTACGTGGAGTACAGAAGGGCAGTCACAATTCAATCTGCAAGTCAAACGGATTGCTTTACTACAAAGCTCCCGAAGGTATATTCGCCTTCAATGGAAGTGCTTCTGTAAGAGCTGACGGAAGGCTTGGCAGGGATATAAAGGAGACCGCTGTAGGCGTAGCGGATGACGATGCCGTATATATGGCTACAGACGATACCGTTTACGTCTATGACTATCTGCACGATAGCTGGCATACAGAGGATATTATGGAAGGTCACGGCACAATGGTATCCGGGCATAATTACGGTGGTGCATTGTACCTGACAATGGCTATAGGCAACCTTGTAAGGCTTTATCTTATGAGGGGCAACAATGACAGCTTTACCGAATTTGATGAGACGGTAGGCTTCAGCCTTGTGACAGGTGATCTTAACCGCACGGGTGCGATAATGAGACATATATCAAAGCTCAGGTTCGTTATCGGTGTTGATGATACCTACACAGACGTTTCCTTTACTATCAGCATTTCATACAACGGTGGTGGATATAAGACCGTATACAGCTATGACAGTACAAAGGCAAAGCCAAGTACGGAAATATTTACAGTACCGATTATTCCTATGCGCTGTCAGAGGATGAAAATCCGTATAGGCGGTGTAGTGACTGAAAACAGCTACGGAAATGCACCTGCCTTTACCCTTTACGGCATTTATTACACTACCGAAGGAGGTACGGAGCTTGGCTGAAAACATCAACATTGACTTTATGCCTAACCGCAAAACGGCAGATATACAGCGAGTCGGAGCGGTTGAGGATTATCTGAAGCTCTTTACCGACAGGACAAAGTTCTGCTTTTCAAGTGTGTATGATGATTTTGCCGATATGGATAGGCGCATAGAGTATCTTGAGAGCTTCTCTCTTGCTACACCTTCTTCTGTGGATCTGACGGTTGAAAACGCCGTCATCCTTCAGGAGAAGGAAAGCCAGCAGGTGATACATAACTACACGAAGACACATTACGTCAAAGGCAATTCCATCGGCTACGGTGACGTGTCGAACAATATTATCTGTAATGGCTACAGCATAAGGGCAAACGGGATTACGGACGAGCAGTATATGACAAGGTACTCCAAGATGACTTTTCCGAGGTCTGCAAAAATATATTCGTCAAATAACGTTATCTGCGAGTCGGCTACCGAAATCGAGGTAGAAGCAGAAATCAGCGGTATATCTTCAGGCGGTACAAAGAATCTGGTCGGAGCCTTCCGCTATACGGATGAATCCGGCAATAAAAAGACGGTTATACTTGCATATCAGAATAATTATCCGATGAGCGACTGGGCAATATCACCATACTGGAGCGATATAAATCCGCCTGATGAAAATTTCCCTTACGGTACTGTCAGACTGGCTTTTGATACGCAATATTATAATGGTTATTGGGCAACGGTAAGCGTTTCAAATCGTATCAGCGTATACGTTCCCTTCCAGTCCGAAGCCGAATACAATGCCGCTGTCGGTCTTACCAATACCCCGATAGAGCTTATAAAGCTTCAGGATTTTCAGTACCTTGTACCCGAAAGTCAGATAATTGTTGATAAGGAGCTGTCCCCCGACAGCGACAACACTATAGCAAATTCCACGGTGGCGAAGGCTTTAGAGCTGAAATCGGACAAGGAAACGGTGGAAACGCTTTCTCTTGTAGTCGAAAGTAAGGCTGATATTATCGAGCTTGATGCACTTTCGCAGAAGGTAGAAGGCAAAGCGGAAAGCTCTGACCTTACGGCACATACCGGAAATACCGACAATCCTCACAGCGTTACAAAGGAGCAGATAGGATTATCAAAGGCAGAGAACAAAAGCTCTGCCGAGATATTGTCGGAGCTTCAGATACACGGCAGAAACTATATTGTGGATTCGGGAAAGCCTTTTATTCTTGAAGGCAAAGGATTGGAAACGTCAGCAACTAAAAACGTACAGTACCCTGATATAGAGACCGCTGAAAGCCTTGATGGGAAGACGGTAACTATATCCTTCGATTATGAGAACAACGTTACCGAAGGTCAATGTGATTTCCGAAGGACTTTGAGCTGGGGACTTATTCTGAGGTTTACGCCTGAGCAGAATGTAGGCAAGGGTAGTCACAAGCTCACCTTTACGATAGGTGATTATGAACACACCAATACGGCGGCAGTATATCTGCAGGGAGCGTTTTCAGGCACGGTCACGATAAAGAATTTAAAGCTTGAGCTTGGCGATAAGGCTACCGACTGGAGCGTAGCTCCTGAAGACGTGGTGAGGCTTGAGCAAAGAGTAGCAACGCTTGAGGCGGCGATGCTGGGAGCGAATATTGATTAAAGGAGGTACAAAGTGCAGGAAAAAAAGAAAAAGGAGCAGGAATATGAAATCAACTATTCCGATGCAATAAAGCAGAATCTTTCGGATATACTTACCCGCAGGGAATTCAGCTACGATCCCGAAAAGGACGCAATCTTCGGAAAATATAAAAAGCTCTATACCGAGCAGGGTAAAAGAGCAATGCAGGACACTATGGGGAATGCGGCCTTGCTCACGGGCGGCTACGGAAACTCCTACGGCACCTATGCAGGCCAGCAGGCATATAATAGTTATATGCAGGCACTTTCCGATAAGTCACTGGAGCTTGAGCAGAGAGCCTATGACAGATATCGTGACGAGGAGAACAGCGCCTATAAGAGACTGAATACCCTTATGGGTTATTACACCGACGACAGGGATTTTCAGTACAGGAAGGAGCAGGACAGACTGGCGCAGGATAATCTTATGAATGACAGAGAAAGAGATAAGTACGAGAATGACCGCCAGTATGAGCTTGACAGAATAAAGCTGAACGCCACGTTGCAGGGAGCGGTGGATAAGGAGCAGGGAACGGGTGAGGATTTTGATCCCGAGGAAGCTTACGAGTTCATCGTAAAGTACAATGAAGAGATATATACCGATGAGGAATTCGTAGAAGCTCTCTATCAGCTTTACGGCGATAAAAAGGGCTTTTATGATTGGCTGAAGAATATGAAGGTTCCCGGAACGGTAAACGGCAGAACCTATCTCAGGGTGCTTTATGATATTCATCCTGAGCTTGAGGGCGTTTAAGAAGGGAGGTAGAAATGACAAAATTTCAGATCATCATAGACAGTATCGCAGGAGCTGTGGGGGCGGTAATAGGCTTCTTGTTCGGTGAGATAACGGGACTTTTCTGGGCGCTTATAGCCTTTATGGCAATGGACTACGTAAGCGGAGTCGTTATAGCGGTAATTCAGCGCAAGCTGTCAAGCGAAGTCGGTTTTAAGGGACTTGCAAAAAAGCTGTTCATACTCTGCTTTGTGGCAATGGGGCATATTATCGATGCTTATATCATCGGTAGCTCCTCGGTATTTATGACGGCAGTAATACTTTTCTATACGGCAAATGAAGGAATATCCCTTCTCGAAAATGCTTCTGTTTTAGGGCTTCCCGTCCCGGAAAAATTGAAGGAGGTATTGCTTCAGATAAAAAGAAAGGAGGAAGAGGGTAATGAGCGATCTTAATATAAAGGGCGTTGATATATCCTACGTTCAGGAAGGAATAAGCGCCAGAGTGCTTTCTGACAGCGGAGTGAAATTTGCAATAATCAGACTCGGACTGTCCGAAAAGGAGGACGTTACCGCAAGGGATCATATAGAAAACTGCACCGAAAACGGCGTTGATTACGGCTTCTACTGGTACAGCTACGCTATGAGCGTGAGCGATGCCATAAAGGAGGCAGAGGCGTGTCTTAACGTACTTAAAAAGTACGCAAGACCGTCCTATCCCGTATTTTTCGATATGGAGGAAAAAAGGCAGATAGATTTTCTTGACAGAAGCACCCGTACCGATATGGCTGTAGCCTTCTGCGACAGAATAATGCAGGGCGGTTATCCGTCGGGAGTCTATGCAAATCCCTCCTGGCTTGAAAACTATTACGATAAGGGCAGGATAGTGGGGAAATACGATATATGGCTTGCCCATTGGACGGGTAGTCCCGAAAAGTACAGCCGTTACGATTACGGGCAGAAAATGTGGCAGTGGGGAATTGACAGAATCGACGGCTACAATATAGACGGGGACGTATGCTTTGTTGATTATCCTGAGATAACAAAGGCATTTTACGACAAGTTACCCCAGAAGCCGGTTGCAGATATGCTGAGAAAGGGCGACAGAGTACAGCTTCTGAATACGCCTCTTTATATTTCAGCCTCCGCCAGAAACAAGTCAACCACTATTTCAGGTTATTATTACGTCCACAGCGACGGTATCATAAATAACCGCATCCGAATCACAACTCCCAAAGGTAATCCGGACGTTACCGGCTGGGTAAACGTGGACAGTATAAAAAAGCAGGAGGAGACGGACGTTACCTTTGACGTAGGCGATAAGGTACGTGTAAAGGCAGGTGCGCTTTCCTTCTCAGGTACAAGGCTTGCAGGCTTTGTATATACTGCGGTATTCGACGTTATCCAGGCGGGCATAAACGGTTATCCCGACTATATCGTGATAGGACTTAACGGTGACGTTACCGCCGCAATGCACGCAGACGATCTTATAAAGTTATAATAAAAAACCGCTGAGGATAAATGAAGTGAACCCCAAAGTTTAGACAAAATAATTAAATAACATGAAAATGAGTTCGGTACTGCACCGGGCTCATTTTTAGTTTAGAAGAAATCCTTTCGTTGTTGTAATAAT
>JAFTVY010000051.1 GCA_017465545.1 Ruminiclostridium sp. | reverse complement strand
TCGGTTGTGAATACGGTGTGGCCTGCAGGTCTGGGGATTCCGCACTTTTCAAGAAGCTCGTCGAACTTTTCTCTGTCCTCTGCATCGTCAATGCTCTGGGCAGAAGTACCTAAAATTCTGACTCCTGTTTCCTGAAGGTGCTTTGTCAGCTTGATAGCGGTCTGACCACCGAACTGAACAACAACGCCGTAGGGCTGTTCTGTTGCGATAAGAGCGTCAACGTCCTCAAAGGTAAGGGGATCGAAATAGAGTCTGTCGCCTGTATCAAAGTCGGTAGAAACTGTTTCGGGGTTGTTGTTGCAGATGATTGCCTCGTAGCCCAGCTCCTTTAACGCCCATACACAGTGAACGGAGCAGTAGTCGAATTCGATACCCTGACCGATACGGATAGGACCTGAGCCGAATACTATAACCTTCTTCTTGTCCGTGGGGTGCTGCTTTATGAATTCAGCCGCTTCGTTTTCATCATCATAGGTGCTGTAGAAGTAGGGAGTTTCTGCGGCAAATTCTGCGGCGCAGGTATCAACCATCTTATATACAGCCTGACGTGTCTTTATACCCTTGTCGGCAATTGACTGACCTGAAATCTTTTCGATAGACTTATCAAGGTAGCAGTACTTCTTTGCAAGGTCGTATTTTTCCTGAGTAAGCTCACCCTCAGCAAGCCACTTTTCAAGCTCTGCAAGATTTAAGAGCTTTGAAATAAACCACTTGTCAACCTTTGTGATTTCGTTTATTTCTTCAACGCTGATGCCTCTCTTAAGAGCCTCAAAGATGCAGAAGCATCTGTCAACGTCAACGTTGTGGAGATTTGCTCTGATTTCTTCGTCAGAAAGCTCTGCGAAAGCCTTTTTGGAGAGTGTGTCCATGCCAAGCTCAATTGAACGTACAGCCTTCATCATAGCCGCCTCAAAGCTGGGAGCGATGGACATGATCTCACCGGTTGCCTTCATCTGTGTACCAAGCGTCTTCTTTGCATAAACGAACTTATCAAAGGGCCACTTGGGGAACTTTACTACGATGTAGTCGATAGAAGGCTCAAAGCAGGCGTAGGTCTTGCCTGTTACCTGGTTTAAGATTTCGTCAAGGCAGTAGCCTATAGCAATCTTTGCCGCTACCTTAGCGATAGGATAACCCGTAGCCTTGGAAGCAAGCGCAGAAGAACGGGAAACTCTGGGGTTAACCTCGATTACCGCATATTCAAAGCTGTCGGGCTTTAATGCAAACTGACAGTTACAGCCGCCTTCTACTTCAAGTGCCTGAACGATATTCAGCGCCGCTGTGCGGAGCATCTGATATTCTATGTCTGTAAGAGATACTGCAGGAGCAACTACTATACTGTCGCCTGTGTGTACGCCTACAGGGTCCATGTTTTCCATTGAACATACTGTGATAGCATTTCCCTTGGCATCACGGATAACCTCAAATTCGATTTCCTTCCAGCCGGAGATACACTTTTCAACAAGTATCTGTGTGATAGGAGATAAACGAAGACCGTTTGTAGCGATTTCATGAAGCTCCTTCTCATCGTATGCAATACCGCCGCCTGTACCACCAAGAGTGAAGGCAGGTCTTACGATTACGGGGTAGTCGATAACCTTCGCAAAGTCCATTGCATCTTCAACTGTTTCTACAACCTTTGAAGGAATGCAGGGCTCACCGATAGCCTCCATTGTATCCTTGAATGCCTGTCTGTCCTCTGCCTTGTGGATAGTTTCAGGGTTAGAACCGAGAAGCTTTACGTTATTTTCAGCAAGGAAGCCCTCTTCTGCAAGCTGCATTGAAAGAGTAAGACCTGTCTGACCGCCGAGGTTTGACAGAATGCTGTCAGGCTTTTCAATCTTGATTATCTTCTTTATTACGTCAAGTGTTAAGGGCTCGATATAGATTTTGTCGGCCATATGCTTGTCCGTCATAATTGTAGCAGGGTTTGAGTTTACTAATACAACCTCAAGTCCCTCCTGCTTCAATGCACGGCAAGCCTGTGTGCCTGCATAGTCAAACTCTGCTGCCTGACCGATTACGATAGGTCCTGAACCGATTACGAGAACCTTTTTGATATCACTTCTTAATGGCATATTACTTATTTCCCTCCATCAGACCGATAAATTTGTCATAAAGATAAGACGTTGTGCTCTTCTGCTCACCTGTTTCGGGGCGGAACTGTACCGAGAATGCGGGAGCATTCTTATATGCGATACCCTCGCAGGTCTTATCGTTTGCATTGACGTGGCTTATTTCAGCCTTTGCAGTATCGATGCTGTCGCTGATTACTGCATAGCCGTGATTCTGTGAGGTAACGTAAGTAGTACCGAAGCTGATATCTGTTACAGGCTGGCTTGCACCTCTGTGTCCGTACTTCAGCTTTTCAGTATCAAAGCCGTTTGCTAAAGCTAAGAGCTGGTGTCCCAGACCTATAGCAAAGGTAGGAATGTTTTCTGCGATAAGCTCCTTTAACGTGCTTACCGCTGTTTCGCATTCCTTGGGATCTGCAGGTCCGTTTGAAAGCAGAATTCCGTCGGGAGCAAATTCCTTTATTTCTGCCGCTGTTACGTTCCAGGGAAATACAGTCACGTCACAGCCTCTCCTTGTGAGAGAATTTACTATGTTCTTTGTAAAGCCGTAGTCGATAAGAGCAACCTTATACTTGCCGTTTTCTGCTGTAAAGGTCTTCTTTTCGCCGCTTACCTTTTCTACTGCACCGGTTATCTTATATTCCTTGATTTCGAGGTTTGCCTTTGCAAGGAATTCTTCCGTAGGCTCTTCAGTAGTGATCATACCGTTCATAACGCCCTTTTCACGAAGGATTCTTGTAAGTCTTCTTGTATCTATATCGAAAAGACCGATTATTCCGTGCTTTTTGAGGAAGCTGTCTATATCTCCTTCACAACGGAAGTTGGAGGGTGCCTCACAGTATTCACGGACGATATATCCGTTTATAGCGATTTTGTCCGAGGAATAGTCCTCAGCGTTCACACCGTAGTTACCGATAAGGGGGAAGGTCTGCACCATTATCTGTCCGCAGTAGGAGGGATCTGTGATAGCCTCCTGATAGCCAACCATTGACGTGCTGAATACAATCTCACCGATTGCCTTGCCTTCACTTCCAAAGCTCTTGCCCTTGAAGATTGTGCCGTCCGCTAAAATAAGATATGCGGTCTTTGCTTTAATCAGGTTTAAAGTCATTTAAGTCTGTTCCTTTCGAAAATTTATATAAAAGAGTTTTACGGAAGCTTGATTTCTCCCACAAAGCCCATAATTTCATCTCTCATACGCATTGCTTCTCTGAATGCCGCACCTGCATAATCACGCTCATCGCAGCCTTCCTTCTTATACGCGCACATAATTCCTCTTGAGCTGTTTACGATACCGCCAAGACCATTACCGTCAAATGCCGCCGCAATATCCTTTGCAGAAGCACCCTGAGCGCCGTAGCCAGGAATAAGGAAGAAGGTGTGAGGAAGCTTTTCACGAAGCTCTGCAATCTGCTCGGGGTAGGTTGCACCAACTACTGCGCCTACTCCGGAGTAGCCGTACTTGCCCATAAGCTCCTGGCCCCACTTTTCGCACATATTACCCATATGCTCGTATACCGTAATATCGCCTATCTTTAAATCCTGAAGCTCACCGCTTGAGGGATTTGAAGTCTTTACTAAAACGAAGATACCCTTGTCGTTTTCCTTACATACCTTGAGAAGAGGATTGATACCGTCGCTTCCGAGGTAGCCGTTTACTGTAAGAGCGTCGCCCTTGAAGGGAGTGTATTCTTCGCTTCCTACCTTTATCTTACCCAGATGTGCCGCCGCATAAGCCTCCATAGTTGTACCGATGTCGTTTCTCTTACCATCGGTAATTACGTACATACCTCTGCTCTTTGCATATTCCTGAGTCTTGTACAGAGTCTTCATACCTGCTATACCGTACATTTCGTAATAAGCCGCCTGAGGCTTTACTGCGGGAACTATTTCGCACAGCGCATCAATAAGTCCCTTATTGTATTCAAGTATCGCCTTTGCCGCACCCTTGAGTGTTTCGCCATACTTATTGAAGGCCTTCTCCTTGATGTATTCAGGTACAAAGTCAAGCTTGGGATCGAGACCTGCAACTGTGGGGTTCTGTGTACGTGCTATTCCCTCCATAAGCAAATCAAGTGACATAATCTTACCATTCCTTTCTCTTATATGTTTGTATTTTAATTATCATTATATACTATTTCGCCGTTGACCAGAGTATATTTTACCCTGCCCTTCATCGTCATACCCTTGAAACAGGTGTTCTTTGACTTTGAGTGAAGCTTTTCAGGTTCTACCACCCATTCTTCATTGGGATCGAATATTGCTATATCGGCAACCTCGCCTCTTGCAAGGGAGCCGCCCTCGATACCGAGGATTCTTCTGGGGTTGATACACATAAGTCTTACTATCTGTGCTATGTCTATCGTTTCTGTATGATAGAGTGCCGTAAGCGTTGCCGCAAGGGAGGTCTCCATACCTACCACCCCGTTGGGCGCCTTTTCAAAGTCCGCCTTCTCCTCTGCCGAGTGGGGTGCGTGGTCTGTTACTATACAGTCGATAGTGCCGTCTGTTATTGCCGCTCTTATCGCCATAACGTCGTCAGCCTCACGAAGAGGAGGATTCATTCTGTAGTCGGCGTCACGGGAGCGCAGGGCCTCGTCTGTCAGCATAAAGTAATGGGGTGCTGTCTCGCAGGTACACATTACACCGATGTGAGTATTGCCCCTGATTATATTGATGCTTCCCTTTGTGCTTACGTGAGCTATATGGATAGGCATCTGGCTTGCCTGAGCGATTGCCAGTTCTCTTGCCGTTATGGTATCCTCGCTGAGTCTGCTCATACCCTTTACGCCAAGCTCTAAAGAAACCTTGCCCTTGTTCATAATGCCGCCGTCGATCACCTCTAAGTCCTCGCAATGGGAAATAACCTTCAGTCCTGCATAATGAGCCTTGACCATAGCCTGAGCCATCATAGTGGTTGACTTTACCGGTCTGCCGTCGTCGGATACCGCTACACAGCCCGCCTTACGGAGTGCCTCAAAGTCGCAGAGCTCTTTTCCCTCGAGTCCCTTTGTGATGCAGCCTACGGGATAAACCTTGGCTTTGGCATCCTTCGCCTTTTCTAAAATGTAGGAGATGACCTCGGGACAGTCTGCCGCAGGAGTAGTGTTGGGCATACATGCAACCGCAGTAATACCACCAGCCACCGCCGCCTCGCAACCGGTGAGAATATCCTCTTTGTGCGTCTGGCCGGGATCTCTTAAATGGACGTGCATATCACAAAGTCCGGGGATAACCGTAAGTCCTTCACAGTCAATGACCTGAGCGCCCTCGCAGGAGAGATTTTCGCCAAGCTCGGAAATTATTCCGTCGCTCACAAGTATGTCGGTCTTGCCCTGGAATCTGTTCATAGGATCTACCACGTATCCATTTTTCAGTAAAACTGCCATTTTACACCTCCACAGTATATTTTTGCAAAAAAAACCACGATTTTCTCATTTGACAAGGAAAAAATCATGGTAAATGGGGATTTTTAATTTCAAGGAAAACCGAATTTGTATTCCTTTTTCTTACAAATCCTCCGTGTTTATTCAGCGTATTTCCATAGTCATTTAATTATACAATATTTTTTTCAATTTGTCTATAAAAATCACAAAAAAAGTTACTTATTTTTTTAACAAAAATAAGGGCAATTTTTGTCGGATTTTTTATTCTCTCAACTTTTCTACAAATATCTCCCTTACGTCGTCGCTTCTTACAGCTATTACGGTACCCCTTACAAGATAAGCGGAAATGTGACCGCCTGCTGATTTTATAAGGCAGGAAACCTTCGTTCCCCTGATAAGTCCCATATCCATAAAGCGCCTGCGCATATCTCCGGTTGTGAATATATCGGTAACTCTGCCCGTTTCACCCTGCTCAAGCTCGTACAGCATATATATCCTTCTGTTCATAAAAAGTATCCTCCGTTTTCTACTTTTTATTTTATGAAAGATAGCCGTATTCGTGAAAGGTCATAAAAAATCCACCGCCATAAGCGGTGGATTAAAATTATTTACCTAAAAACTGTTCTGTAACAGCAACGATATTAGAAGCGCAAAGACCGAATTCCTTGAGAAGGTCAACGGCAGGGCCGGAATGACCAAAGGTATCATTTACACCGATCTTCTTAACGGGAACGGGGCAAAGCTCGCTTACAACGTCGCAGACAGCACTGCCAAGACCACCGATAACACTGTGTTCTTCAACTGTAACTATCTTGCCTGTTTCCTTAGCCGCCTTTAAGATAATATCCCTGTCAATGGGCTTGATTGTGTGGATATTGATAACACGGGCATTAATACCCTTTGCCTTCAGCTCATCGTGAGCCTGAAGAGCCTCTGCTACCATAAGACCTGTAGCGATAATTGTAACGTCATCACCATCACGGAGCTGGATACCCTTACCAAGCTCGAACTTATAGGTATCCTTATCGTTGAATATAGGTGCCGCAAGTCTGCCGAAACGCATATATGCAGGGCCTTCAAAATCAGCCATAGCAAGTACAGCCGCCTTTGCTTCTACGTCGTCAGCAGGGTTGATTACAGTCATACCGGGGATTGTGCACATAAGAGCAATATCCTCGTTGCACTGGTGAGTTGCACCATCTTCACCTACGGAAATACCTGCGTGTGTTGCACCGATCTTTACGTTGAGGTGGGGATAGCCGATGCTGTTTCTGATAATTTCATAAGCTCTGCCTGCGGCAAACATAGCGAAGGTGCTTGCAAATACAAGCTTGCCTGTTGTGGCGATACCAGCCGCAACGCCCATCATATTGGCTTCTGCAATACCGCAATCGAAAAAGCGGTCAGGATAAGCCTTCTTGAAGGTGCCTGTCTTTGTAGCTGCCGCTAAGTCAGCGTCAAGCACTACTAAATCTTCTCTCTTCTTGGCAAGCTCTACAAGAGCCTCGCCGTAGCTTTCACGGGTTGCTTTCTTTTCCATTGTATCCATTCCTTTCGATTACTTTTCGAGCTCAGCAAGATGAGCCTTAAGCTCTTCCATAGCCTTATTGTACTGCTCTTCGTTGGGAGCGGCACCGTGCCAGGATACGTTATCCTCCATGAAGGAAACGCCCTTGCCCTTGATACTCTTCTGAATGATAACAACAGGCTGATTTACAACTCTTTCAGCCTCTTCAAACGCCTTTTCGATCTGGTTGAAATCGTGAGCGTCGATTGTGATTACGTACCAGCCGAAGGCTCTGAACTTTTCATCTATGGGGTAGGGTGACATAACCTCGCTTACTCTGCCGTCAATCTGCAGACCGTTGTTGTCAACGATAGCGATGAGGTTGTCAAGCTGGTAGTGAGCCGCAAACATAGCTGCCTCCCATACCTGACCTTCCTGAATTTCGCCGTCACCGAGTACTGCGTATACCTTGTAATAATCATCGGAAATCTTGCCGGATAAAGCCATACCGCAAGCGGCAGATATACCCTGACCGAGTGAGCCTGTGCTCATATCAACACCGGGAACCTTCTTATATACGGGGTGTCCCTGAAGTCTTGAGCCGATATGACGGAGTGTCTTGAGCTCTTCTTCGGGGAAGAAGCCACGCTGAGCAAGTACAGAGTAAAGTGCGGGAGCTGTGTGTCCCTTTGAAAGCACTAATCTGTCTCTTTCAGGCATAAGAGGATTTGCGGGATCTACGTTCATCTTTGCAAAGTAGAGATAAGTCAGCATATCAGCAACTGAAAGTGAGCCGCCGGGATGTCCGGACTTTGCATTGTAAACACCTTCGATAATGCCCATTCTGACCTTTGTTGCAGTTATTTCCATCTGCTTTTTTAATGTTGCATCCATTTTTTAAAATATCCTTTCTGTGATATTTCTTTTATTCGCCTTTAATATTATATTACATTACCGCCGATAAGTCAAGAGTCAAAGTGCGGCAATATAATTAATTATCTGTGTCATAGGATCTTCGTTATTGCTACCGATTATAATATCAGCTACCCTTTTTACGTCCTCGTGGGCGTTGGATACCGCAACGCCAAGCTTTGCATAAGCCACCATTTCCGCATCGTTGGGATAGTCGCCTGACGCCACCGTGAATCTGCCCTCGTTTCCCGTAACCTCCAGTAGCTTCTGATAGCCGTACGCCTTGCTGACTCCCGTGGGTAACAGCTCGTAGAATATCGGTGCTGAAAGCACACGGTTAGTTTCTTCGCTGCAATGCTTGTCAACAAATTCCGTAAGCTCCGCCATTTTTTCAGGATAATATGCAAAAAGTACCTTCAGCCAGCCGTCCTCGGGAATATCCGACAGACTGCACTCCACAACCTTAGTATTTTCAAGGGATATATGATAACGCTCCACCTCGTTCATAGCAGGAACGTATACCGTCTGCTCGTGCAGAACCTCTATACCGATGTCGGGAAAGGCTTCCATAACCTTTGCTATATAGCCTCTCGCTTTTTTAGTAACCGAGCTTTGCCACAGAAATTCGTCCTTTTTAAAATCATATACCGCCGCCCCGTTAAAGATAACGGCAGGCATACGCAGTCCCACTTTTTCCGCTACCGGCTTTGCCATAGAATAGCCTCTGCCGGTCGCTATGGTAAAAAGTCCGCCCTTATCACAGAAATTATTTATAGACTCAAGATCCCTTTCAGATATATTCTTTTCATCGTTTAATAGCGTTCCGTCAAGGTCGGTCATTATAATCGCATTTTTAAAATCCAAACTGATTGTCCTTTCTTCATTCTGTTTTCTGTGTCTCAAGACTTTTAAGCAGTCTTGTAAAATATTCCGGCAGCTCGCTGTCAAATTCCATATATCTGCCATCAGGATGTACAAAGCCTATCTTCTTTGCATGCAGACATTGTCCGCAAAGCCACTTAGGACTGCCGTTGCCATATACCTCATCCCCCACCACGGGATGCCCCTTATAGGACATATGTACCCTTATCTGATGGGTTCTGCCGGTTTCAAGTCGTAAGCGGAGCAGAGTATTCTGTCTGTAGGTCTGCTCCACATAATAATGGGTAACGGCTTCCCTCGAATTTTCAGCGGTAACACACATTTTCTTTCTGTCGGTCTTATGCCTGCCGATAGGCGCATTCACCGTGCCGTCTTCCCTGATGACGCCCTGCACCACCGCCATATATTCTCTTGTAAAGCTGTGCACCTTTATCTGCTCGCTCAAAATATTATGAGCATTGTCATTCTTTGCAACAATTAAAAGTCCGCTGGTATCCCTGTCGATTCTATGGACTATGCCCGGACGGATAACCCCGTTTATTCCCGACAGACTGCCACCGCAATGGTACATCAGCGCATTGACAAGCGTTCCGCTGTAATGTCCCGGTGCAGGATGTACTACCATCCCCTTAGGCTTATTCACCACCAGCAGATCGTCATCCTCATATACTATATCGAGAGGTATATTTTCGGGCTCGATATCGGCTTCCTTAGGCTCGGGAATCTCAAGCTCCACCGTATCTCCCTTTTTCAGCTTGCAGTTCTTTTTAGCCGCTTTGCCGTTTACAAGACAATCGCCCTGCTCTATCAGCAAGGCGGCGGCAGAACGGGATAAGCCCGTTTCACTATCAGCTATGAACTTGTCAAGTCTTACGTCGTTTTCTTCACAAATAAGGCTGTAATGCGTAATATCAGTCCTTTCGGTTACTCTGCCGTATCGGTTTCAGTCGTTTCCGACTTTTTCTTTTCCTTTTCCTTTTTTGCGTCCTTTATCTCATCCACCATAACAAAGATGAAAAGTCCTATTGCACCGACCACCGCACAGATGTCCGCCACGTTGAACACCGCAAAATTGATTATCTTGAAATCGATAAAATCCACTACAAAGCCTCTTACGATTCTGTCGATAAGATTGCCTATACCACCTGACAGAATAAGAGACATACACCACAGATACTGCGGCTTTTTAACTCTCTTTGAAACCATAAGGAATATGATTCCGAGCATTATGAGAGAGGTTATTATTATAAGAAAAATCTGTTTTCCTTCAAGTATGCTGAAGGCGGCTCCCGTATTGCGCTCGTAGGTGATGTTAAGCACCTGCGTTTCACCGAAGGCAATGATCGGGATAGAGTCATGCAGCTGCATATTGGTATCTATCGCTATTTTTGTTATCTGATCTATTGCAAGCAGTACCACAGCTACAGCAAGAGTAATATAAAGCATCGCTTTACCCTTTCTTTATCTACACGTTCTGTATAATATTAAAAAACAACTCATCACCGCCCGATTTTCCGTCAGGCGGTGGTGGAATATTTTTAGTTATCGGAGTTCTGGCCGAATTCAAGGTTATCGTGGGAATCCTTCTTGTCGCCCTTGCCTGCACCAAGCTTGAAAAGAATAGTGTTACCGATGGACTTCTTGGGTTCTTCCTTCTTTTCTTCCTTTACAGGCTCGGCTTCAGGTACTTCCTTCTTCGCTTCTTCCTTTACGGGTTCAGACTTGGGCTCTTCCTTCTTTGCCTCTTCCTTTATAGGTTCAGCTTTGGGTTCTTCCTTCTTTGCTTCTTCCTTCTTGGGTTCAGCCTTGGGCTCTTCCTTCTTCACTTCTTCCTTCTTAGGCTCAGCCTTGGGTTCTTCCTTCTTCGCTTCTTCCTTCTTAGGCTCAGGCTTTGCTTCCTTCTTAGCTTCGGGCTTCTTTGCAAAAGCGCTGTCCTCAGGCTTTCTTCTTTCAACTTCCTTTGCTGTGTTTATAACAAATTCATTCTCGCACTGAGCGGGAATACCCTTGATATATTCGATATGAGCGCTGTATGCCGCAAGAATCTTTGAAGTGTATTCAGCAACCTCTTTTCTGGTTCTCTGTAATACGATCTGCTCTCTTTCTGTACGCTGCTGCATAATAAGATGAATTTCTTCAGACTTTGCATTGGCATCGTCAATGATATTCTTTGCCTTTTCCCTGGCTGCGGCTACGTCCTTATCGGACTGTTCCTTTCTCTTTGCGGCGTCGTCCTTGGCATCCTTAACAATCTTTTCAGCCTTTTCCTTAGCTTCCTTCAGAATTCTTTCTGCTTCAGCCTTTGCATCATTTTCGATAGAAATAGCCTGCTTCTTTGCGATAAGAAGTGCGTCACGGAGAGCGTCCTCGTCATTGCGGTATTCCTTTATCTTTTCTGCAAGAATCTTGAGCTTTTCCTCAAGCTCCTCATTCTCCTTCTGGATACCGAGATATTCAACAGATACGTCTCTTAAGAATCTGTCAACGTCATCGATATTATAACCGCCTTTTTTCACGGTTTCAAAGCGTTTTTCTACAATGTCCTTTGCATTCACGGGTTTACCCTCCTGTATATCCTTTTATTTATATTTCTTTACTTTTATATGTGTGTTGCCCTTTCTGCCCGTCTCTCCTATTTCTGACAGCAGAAATTTTCCTTTTCCCCTGACTGTGATTATATCCCCCTGCTTTATCACCTTAGAAGGATTATCACATATTTCACCGTTAAGTTGTACAAGCTGTGGCTTTAAATACCTGTCGCAGGCTGTACCTCTTGAGCAGTTCGCCATATTCCTGACAAGATTATCAAGTCTTAAGGACGCCACCGAATAGGAAAGCTCCTCATACTGCTGTTTCGGTAGTTCAAAATCCACCCCGTAGCAACAGCTTACTCCCACCTTGCCTATTTTAACGACTGAATCCATTATAAGCTCCGCAGGCTTTTCGGTGACGAAAACCGCCGCCTTGCCCTCTCCTATACAGATATCGCCTATGGTATCCCTCTCGATTCCCAGTCCCATAAGAGTTCCGAGTACCTCTCTGTGGGTTATCCCGTCACACTTGCGGAAGGTAAAGGTTATAGCCTTTACGGGAAAAAGCGCAGAAAACTCACTCTCGTCGCTGACGTAAAAGGACGGGACTATGCCAAAGCATCTGCGTACCGCATCCTCGTGACCTTCGCCACCGTAAAAGCCGGTTACAAGGTCGGGCGGAAACTTCAGCGCTGATATTTTCATCTGCTCTGCTTCTGTGAGAAATCTTGTGAAATAGGGGCGGGACTTGTCAAGAGCGTCTCTCGCCGCACTTTGTATGCGGGAAAGAAGCTGATCCTGACCTGTCATATCAGTCTAACGTATCGAAAATATCGTCGCTACCGGAAATGTTGTTGATCTCTTCGATGAAGTCACCGGAAATATCAACGTTGTAGGGAGCGAGAACGTAGGTCGTATCACCGATTCTCTTGAGCTCGCCGTCTGTGATGTAGCTTACGCCGCCTAAAAAGTCGATAAGGCGGTTTGCAATATCCTTGTTTGTGTTATTGAACATAAGGATAACTGTTGTCTTATTCTTGTAAAGCTCTGCGATTTCTGCGGCGTCGCTGTACTTCTTAGGTCTGTTTACAACAAGGTGAAGCGTTGTGCTTGCATTGAAGGTAAACACCTTTGAGCCTGCTGTAGCACCTGTATCAGCCTTTGCTGTTGCAACGTCCATTTCGTCGTAGTTATCGTAATCGTCTTCGTTTCTTCTACCGGGACCAAAAATCTTCTTCATCATTTTCTTATTCCTCCGAATTTAAATTGTATAATTTCTATAGCCGAATAATCCACTGCCTATTCTGACTATGTTTGAACCGTATTTTACTGCCAAGGCATAATCCCCCGACATTCCCATAGAAAGGGTATCCATACCGCTAAGTGCCTTTTCGCCGTTTCTCAGGTTTTCATAAAGCTCCTGCATACGGGGAAAGTAATATTCTCCTTCAAGAGGTGGCGGTATCGTCATAAGACCTCTTATCCGTACACCCTGAAGCTGTGCTATCTCACCTATTGCAGATATAAGCTCAGTATCGGTAAAGCCGCCCTTTGACAGCTCCCTTCCGATATTCACCTCCAGCAATATATCCATTGTAAGATTTTTTGACAAGGCTCTGCGGCTTATCTCCTCGGCAAGCTTTATGCTGTCTACCGAGTGGATCATACTTACCTTATCAATTATATACTTAACTTTATTATTTTGCAAGCCTCCGATGAAATGAATTTCGGAATTTTCCGAATAATTTTCGTATTTTCCCAGAAATTCCTGAACTCTGTTCTCACCAAGCAGATTTATTCCAAGGCTTTCCGCATAATTTATCCTGTCAACGGCTACCGTTTTTGTAACCGCCATTATGCGTACCTCGTCCTTTCTGCCCGACTTATCCATCGCCTCGGCTACCTGCTCTTTTATAAACCCGTAGTTTGCCTTTATATCCTGAAGAGCTGTGTCTGCGGCAGGCTTTATATCAGGTGCTTTGCTCATTACTGCTCTCCTCTTCCGATACGTGAATCTTGAATTTGCCCTCTACTATTACGTTGTCGTAAAGGTCAATGTATTTGTCCTGATTGTTAGGTCTGTGCTCTACAATAACGAAGTCCTCGCCTGAGTATATCTCTGTGACTCTTCTGAAGTAGCCCTCGTTACCGAAAAGGATATACACACCCTTTTCGCCCTTATCGTTGATACGGATAGCGTCTGCGGAAATTCTTATACCGCTGTACCTGCTTATCACCAGCTCAAATTTTCCCGTTCTTGCAGATGCAAGCTGAGCATTCAGCGTATCGCCCGAAAAGATGACTACCGTTTCGTTATCACTATATTTCTGTATATACTCTACTGTCACAGTAAGCATAGAACCGTCGCTACCGAAATATATGTTTTCCTTGTCGCCTACGGATAGAAGTGAAGCTCTGCCGTCTTCAAGCACAGCCGCCAGCTTCCATTTGTAGCCGTCTATCATCTTTCCGATGACGTTGCCGCCGGAGACGTCCTTTTTCGGTGCCTTCACAATATCCTTTATCTGCTCAGGTGTAACCTGTCTTGCGCCGTCCATCGAAAGCTCGCCCTCGTATCCGTCGGCACTGCTGACAAAATATCCGGTCTCACCTGAAATAAGTGCCTGAGGCTCACTGCTTATTCTTGCAGAAAGCTCCCTCACTTCGCTTTCAAGTCCGCTGATAACACTCTCGTAGCTTTCAGCTCTGCCCTTGGCAATATCTCTTTTGCTCTGGAGACTGAGCATCTCGTATTTAAGCTCCGACGCCTTTTTATAGTTACCTTCGTCAAGAGCCGCTATTATCTCGGTGTGCTTTTCTCCTATAAGCTTATTGTACGCCTCTGCCTGGGAGCCGTCTGCTCCGGCAAGGCTCTGTGCGTCACGGAGAGTTTCTATCCTTTTGTTCAGCTTCTCTATTCTTGCACAGGTATCTATATCGGCTGAAGAGGCATATACGCTTGCCATAACGCTGTTTATTGCAAGTCTTGAGCCGTCCTCATGCTCATACTGTAAAACCCCGTTATAGGTGCGCTCTACCGTATGCTCATCCCTTATAAATACGCCATCAAATTCCACAGTATCCTGAAGCTCATACAGTCTTGCAGTTTCTGTTCTGCAGGAATTTTCAGGTATTACTATCATCTGTCCGACAATGGTAAGCACTAAAAATACCGAAATAACTGCCGCCAGTATCGTCGTGGTTCTCGATTTATCCATTTATCCTTTTACGCTTCCTCGTTCTTCTCAAAGGCGTCAAGTATTGAAATGCTTCTCATAGGTGAAATAGTGGATATAGCGTGCTTGTAGATAAGATTCTGCTTGCCGTCCGTATCCAGTATTACAGTATAGTTATCAAAGCCTCTTACCATACCCTTGAACTGAAATCCGTTTGTGATGAAAATTGTTACAGGTATCTTCTCTTTTCTTGCCTGATTTAAAAATACGTCCTGTAAATTAAGTTCCTTTGCCATATTTGTTCCTTCCTTCTGGGGTAATAGTCTCCCCGTAAATAAAATAATAATTATATTTAAGCTACGGTGATTTTTCTCTTTTCGTTCTTTGACGGAGCGCACCGTGCCTATTTATATATTGTAACACATTTCAACAGAAATTTCCATACATTTTTATATATTTTTTTGCATTTTCTAAAATTTCCCTTGAATCCGTGTCCTTTGTCACCTTTATCCAATGGATTCTTTCATCTCTTCTGAACCAGGTAAGCTGTCTTTTTGCATATTTTCTGGTTTCCTGCTTCAGCTTTTCCACACAAGTTTCAAGCGTCTGCTCCCCTTTAAGATAAGGGAGAAGCTCCTTATAGCCTATAGCCTGCGCCGCCGTGGGATAATCCTCTGCCTCGTAAAATTCCCGTGCCTCCTCTATAAGTCCGTCACGGAGCATTATATCAACACGGCTGTTTATTCTGTCATAAAGCTGACTGCGGTCATAGTCAAGAGCAATCATACAAGGCTCGTAGGGAGAAGGTATCGTGCGGCTTTCCTTCTGCAACTGTGACATAGTCTTACCCGTAGTCCTGTAAACCTCCAGCGCCCTTATGACACGGGACTGATTGTTTTCGTGAAGAGTAGCGGCAGTCTCGGGATCGATCTCTCTCAGCATATCAAGAAGACGTCCGTTTCCATTTTCTTCGGCAAGCTGTCTCAGTTCTTCTCTGTAGGCATAGTCACATTCGCTTTCCTCAAACTGGATATTATTTATAAGCGAGCTTATATAAAGTCCCGTACCGCCTACTATCACAGGAAGCTTTCCACGGGAGACTATATCCGATATTTTTTCTCTGGCAAGCCTTACGTAGTCGGCAACGGAAAAGCCTTCTGAGGGATCGAGAAAATCCATAAGATGGTGGGGTATACCCTGACGCTCTTCTACAGTCGGCTTTGCAGTAGCTATATCCATACCCTTATATATCTGCATGGAATCGGCTGAAATTATCTCAGCGTCAAGCTCCTTTGCAAGCTCCACGGAAAGCGACGTCTTGCCGCTGGCTGTAGGCCCGCAGATAACAACCACAAACTGCTTTTCCATATAATCCCCCTTTCTTAAAATCTTAACTTCTTCCGAAGAAATGCTCTAATTTCGATTTCGATAATGCTATCATAACCGGTCTGCCGTGAGGACAGAACCTGATCTTCTCATCGTTATATACCCTTCTTGCAAGGGCGTCAAGCTGAGCTGACTCGGTATGGTCATTTGCCTTTATAGCCGACTTGCACGCCATAGAGTGGAGTATATCGTCATACATCGCACCGCTTTGCTCGGTGTTACCCTGCATAAGCCTCTGGGCTACCATAGTAACAAGCTCCTGGGGAGTGCATCTGACTATAGTCGGCATTGCGGTAACAGATATGGTCATATCATCGCCAAAGATAAGCTCTAAACCCGTCTGCTCCACAAAGCCGTAATATTCCTGCAGGGCGTTGTACTCCTCTGCAGAAAGTCTGAGCTCGGTCTTGTCTATAAGTAGCTGTGAGCTGTCGGAAAAATCCTCCTTCAGCTTTTCAAAGCGTATTCTTTCGTGGGCGGCGTGCTTATCAATCAGGATAAGCTGATTTTCTGCCTCGCATATTATATAGGTTGCCGAAAATTCACCTATCACCCTTATATCCTTTTCAGGCTCAGGCTCTTCGGTTTTAATTACGGTTCTGGCTTCTGTTATCGGTGCAGGCTTTACAGAAGGCATATTTATATATTTAAAGCCTTCGGTTCTTTCTGTAATCTGCGGTTTTTCCGATTCCTCCTGCGCAGGCTTTTCGATAGGTTTTACGTCATTTTTCTTTTCCTCAGTGAAAATATGAACGGTGGCTTCTTCCTTTCCGGGACTGCACACCTCATATTCTCCCCTTGTGCTGTGGAAGGCGGGATTGAGCCTTATTTCGGTAGGATATACCACCGAGGCACTGACCTCCTCCACCCTTGCAACAGACTTCGGAATTACAGTTTCGACTCTTGTCTCTTCCTTCTTTTCAGCGACTGTACTTTCTGACAAGGTCTGCTGGACTGCAGGCTTTACCGCAGGATTTTTAGCGAAATAATCCGCTCTGCTTTCATACTTCGGCTTTATCGGCTCTGAAGGCTTTATATCAATCTGCTTTTTATCGTTGGCACAGTTTAAAAGTGCATTTTTTGTAGCAAGGTAGACGGCGTCAAAAACCGGCTTTTCATAAGCAAAACGGATTTCCGTCTTGGCTGGGTGTACGTTTACGTCCACCGTTTCAGGTCTTATCTTTATAAAAAGAACGCAGGCAGGGAATTTTCCCACCATTATACTGTTTCTGTAGCCTTCTTCAAGTGCCGCCATACAGGTGGTGCTTTTTACGTATCTGTTGTTTACAAAGAAGGTCTGCATACTGCGACTTGCTCTGCAGAAAAGCGGAGAGGACACAAAGCCGCTTACCTCCACGTCGTTTATGGAAAAATCCACAGGTACAAAGCTCTCTGCAAGCTGTCTGCCGAATACCGCCTTTACAGCACCCATAAGCGAACCGTCACCGGAGGTCAGCCTTACGCTTTTATTGTCTCTTATAAAGCGGAAGCTGATTTCGGGATGTGCAAGCGCTAATTTATCCACTACCGATGCAATGAAGTTGCCCTCGGATACGTCCTTCTTTAAAAATTTCAGTCTTGCGGGAGTGTTATAAAACAGCTCTCTTATAATTATCGTTGTGCCGATAGGACAGCCGCAGGATTCGTATTCTACCTGCTCGCCACCCTCAATTCTATATCTGCCGCCAAGCTCGTCACATTCTCTTCTGGTCATCATTTCGACCTTTGCCACAGCGGCAACCGAAGCAAGCGCCTCGCCACGGAAGCCCATAGTACCGATGCAGTCGAGGTCCTGCGCCTTTTTTATCTTGCTTGTGGCATGACGAAGGAAGGCTGTCGGTATTTCAGGAAATGCTATACCGCAACCGTCGTCGGTGATACGCATATAGCTGATACCACCACTTTTTATTTCAATTGTGATGTGCTTTGCACCTGCGTCAACGGAGTTTTCGATAAGCTCCTTTATAACGGAGGAAGGTCTTTCGATGACCTCGCCCGCCGCTATAAGCTCCGCTACGCTCTTATCAAGTAATTCTATTGTCGGCATTGGTTTTCCTTTTTAACCTAACATATCCTTTAATTCTTCCAGCTTTGCATATGCCTCTCTCGGAGTCATATCGTCAAGATCAAGAGCCTTTATCTCGTTTATTACGTTCTGTCTGCCGATAGCTTCAAAATCTATCTGGGTTTCTTCCTCTTCCCTGGCACGAAGCTCCATTTCACGCTGGATCCTGGGAGCTCTTTCCATACCCACCAGCAGCTCCTTGGCTCTGTCTATCACCTTCTGGGGCAGTCCTGCAAGCTTTGCTACCTGAATGCCATAGCTTTCGTCCGTGCCGCCCTCGACTATCTTATGAAGGAACTTTATATCATCACCGTTACGCTTTACCTTAACGCTGAAGTTACGGACTCCGCTCTGCTCGTTTTCAAGGGAGATAAGCTCGTGATAGTGGGTTGCAAAAAGAGTCTTACAGCCGATGGCTTTTGAATTTATATACTCTGCTACCGCCTTTGCTATAGAGATACCGTCAAAGGTGGAGGTACCTCTTCCTATCTCGTCAAGGATAACAAGGCTCTTTGCGGTGGCGTCCTTAAGTATCTCCGCAACCTCTGTCATCTCTACCATAAAGGTGGACTGTCCTGCGCTGAGGTCATCGCTTGCGCCTACTCTTGTGAATATCTTATCCACAACGCCTAACTTTGCATAGGAGGCGGGGACAAAGCAACCTATCTGTGCCATAAGCACGATTACCGCTACCTGACGCATAAAGGTAGATTTACCCGACATATTGGGGCCTGTTATTATCATCAGTCTGTTCTGCTTTAAATCGAGATAAACGTCATTCGGTGTAAACAGAACGTCATTGACCATCTTTTCAACTACGGGATGTCTGCCGTCCTTTATATCAATAATGCTGTCCTGCGCCATAAAAGGCCTTGTGTAGTTATTTTCAATCGAGGTGTCGGCAAAGCTGCAAAGCACGTCAAGTGCCGCTACCGCTTCTGCCGTCTGCTGTACCTCGTCAAGGCGTGCGGTTATAAATTCCCTTATCTCTGCGAAAATTTCCGCTTCTAAGGCTAATATCTTATCGTTTGCTCCGAGTATCTCGGTTTCTATCTTTTTAAGCTCGTCGGTTATGTAGCGTTCGCCGTTGGTGAGAGTCTGACGTCTTACGTATCTGTCAGGTACAAGGGATACGTTTCCCTTTGAAACCTCGATATAATATCCGAAAACTCTGTTATAGCCCACACGGAGATTCTTTATACCGGTAAGCTCCTTTTCACGTTGTTCAATATCGGCAAGCAGCTCTTTACCGCCACCGGTTATATTACGGAGTCTGTCAAGCTCCTCGTTAAACCCGTCAGCAATATAGCCGCCATCCTTTGTAAGGGCAGGCGGATTGTCCGCTATCGCACGGAGGACTAAATCCGCTATATCCTGAAGGGGACTTATTTTCTTATTAAGACTGTTTGTAAGCTGTGTGCTTATCTGCTCTAAATCAGCCTTCAGCTGTGGCAGAGCCGCACAGGTCATACCAAGGGCATATACGTCCTTGGGGTTTGCAGATTTATATACTATCCTTGTCATAAGTCTTTCAAGGTCGTATATTCTGTCAAGGTCTGATTTTATATCATAAAGCGCTGATGAATTATTTATAAGCGCTTCTACCGCATCGTGTCTGCGGATTATCTTTGCAGTATCGGTAAGTGGCTGTTCTACCGTCTGGCGCAGTTTTCTTCTGCCCATAGAGGTAGAGGTTCTGTCCAGCACCCATAAAAGAGAGCCCTTCTTTTCACCGTTACGCATAGTTTCGGTAAGCTCTAAATTTCTTCTTGCAGTCAGTCCAAGCTCCATATATTCATTACCTGAATGGACTGTGAGCTTTACAAATCGCTTTGCACCGCTTCGCTGTGCACGGCGCAGATAACGCAGTAAGGCGCATAAGGCGCCAAAGGCGTTTTCCTTTGCTGTAAGCCCTATATCGTCGGCACAGGTGCCGCCGAAGTGGGCGGTGATTTCTTCTGAGCGGTCGGTAGAAAAATCATCGGCGGATAAAAGCTCCGCAGAGCATTTTTTGAATCTTGCTCTTATGAATCTGTGTACCTGCTCAAGCTCCAGGAATTCCTCGTTGAACAAAAGCTCAACGGGGGTATATCTTGAAAATTCGCTTATTATATCGTCGCTTGCCTTTTTGCCCTTTTCTATTTCAAAGGCGTGTACCTCACCCGTTGAAATATCCGCAAAGACAAGCCCGTAGCCCGTTTTACCCGCATAGATGCAGGAAATATAATTGTTTACGCCTTCTTCAAGCATAGAGGCTTCTATAACCGTACCGGCGCTGACAAGACGTACAATGTCTCTTTCGACAAGTCCCTTTGATAAGGCAGGATCGGTGGTCTGCTCGCAGATAGCCACCTTGAAGCCTTTATCTATAAGCTTTTTGATATAACCCTCGCAGGAATGATGAGGTACGCCGCACATGGGAGTACCCGCCCTTGCCGTAAGAGTAAGCTCCAGCTCCTTCGACGCTACAAGAGCATCCTCATAAAACATCTCGTAAAAGTCTCCGAGACGGTAAAAGAGGATGTAATCCTTGTAATTCTTTTTTATATCAACGTACTGCTGCATCATAGGAGTCAGCTTTTCTTCCTTTTTTTCTGACAAGATCTTCATTCCTTTCGGGGTAAATCTGAGTTATGAGTTTAAATATTAAAGCCGGAATTACTCATTTTCCAAAACAAGCATCAAGCCCGTAGCAGTTTTTCAGAAAATTTCAGATTTTCTGAAAATCAATGGCAACCTCCGCAGGTAGCGCAGGAGCCTGTGCAAGCGCTGATTTCGCAGGTGTCGGGATCCTCACCGTCACAGCACATACCGATAATTGCATTGATGTCGTTTACCAGCTTGTCCATGCCCTGCTTTGCCATTGTGAAATCTGCCATATGCTCGTTCTGCATAATGAGAGTATAAAGTCTCTGCATTTCCTTGTTTGCTTCTTCAATCTTTGCTTCGTCCTTTTCGTCAGCGCCCTTGCTCATTTCAAGGCCTAACTGCTGTCTCTTGAGGTTGAATTCGCCGATAAGGTTCTGAAGCTCCTCGTCGTTGTCGTTTGCAAGCTTTGCCGCATTGTATGCGATATAACGCTCGTCTGCCTGAATTGCCTTACCAAGTTCTCTTGCTGCTGTAATTGCGTCCATTTTTCTGTTCTCCTTTAAATATAAATTAATTTATAATCAATCGGTTTCTCCGACTAATTCTCCTACTACTGCCCAGGGGCAGGACTTTGTGATTTTTACGTTTACGTACTGTCCTATCATATCCGCAGTACCGTTGAAGTCTACTATAACGCCGTGTCTTGAATGTCCCGTCATAAGTCCGTCTGCAGTTCTGCCGATACCCTCGCAAAGCACTCTCACAGTTTTTCCGATAAAACGCTGATACGCCTTTTCACCTATGGCGTTCTGCACTTCAAGAAGCTCTCTGAACCATACGCCCTTTTCTTCATCCGTCACAGGGTCGGGCATACTCGCCGCCTTTGTACCCTCTCTTCTGCTGTAGATAAAGGTATATGCACTGTCATACTGAACGGTCTTCATAAGCTCTACCGTTTCCTTAAAATCCTCGTAAGTTTCACCGGGGAAGCCTACTATAATATCGGTTGTCAGCGCCACGTCGGGTATACGCTTTTTCGCATATTCGACAAGCTTTAAATAATGTGCCTTGTCATAATGGCGGTTCATTTCCTTTAATATTCTGTCACTACCTGACTGTACGGGCAGGTGCAGATGATAGGAAATATGCTTACTGTCGGCTATGGTATCGATAAGCTCATAGGTGCAGTCCTTGGGGTGGGAGGTCATAAAGCTTATCTTGAAATCTCCCTCTATACTGTCAAGCCTTCTTAAAAGCTCGGAAAAGCTGACGCCGTATTCCTTGCCGTAGGAGTTTACGTTCTGTCCTAAAAGCAGGATCTCCTTATAGTTATCCTTTACGAGTCCCTCCACCTCTGCGAACACGTCCTGCGGCTTTCGTGAACGTTCTCTTCCTCTTACAAAAGGAACGATACAATAGGTGCAGAAGTTGTTACAGCCGTACATAATAGGTACGCTTGCCTTTACCTTGCTTTCACGGACAACGGGAAGTCCCTCGGCGATAACGCCGTCGCAGTCGGGGATAGAAAGAGTTCTTTTTCTGTCGCAGAGCTTTTCGTAAATCATCTGCGGAAGGGTGTGCATTACGTGAGTACCGAAAATTATATCCACCTGAGGAAAGGATTTTCTCATTTTAGCCGCGATATGCTCCTGCTGTACCATACAGCCGCCTACCGCTATTATAAGATCTCTGTTCTTTTCCTTAAGCTTTTTTAAAGCACCCACGTTGCCGAATACTCTGTCCTCGGCATTCTCTCTTACTGCGCAGGTATTGAAAAGGATAAGGTCGGCATTTTCGGTTTCCCTTGTAAAGCCGTAGCCCATCATAGCCAGCATACCCTTTATTTTTTCTCCGTCGCTGACGTTCTGCTGACAGCCGAAGCTGTGAACGTGAGCTAAGGGAATTTCGGGGAGCTTGCTGTTTATCTCCTTTATTTTAGCTATATATTCACGCTGGAGCATAAGCTCCTTTTCTGAAACCTCTGTTATCATCTTTATCCGCCTTTGTTATTTCATAAGTGCATAGCATACCAAGATATATTTTAACATATTTTTTTGCTTTTATCAAGAGCTTTGAGCATAAAAAATCCTGCAGATACTTATGGTATCTGCAGGACGTTCCGTCTTTATCTGCACAGTCTCATGGCAATAACCGAAATATCGTCGTTTGATTTGTTGCCGCTGTGGAATTTTGCTGTCTGCGCCACGTTCTTTGCAAGCTCCTTAAGGACGGTATCAGGCTTTGCCATTTCTCTGTACAGCCATTCTCTGTTAAGCTCGGCACCATCGCTGGTCATAATTATCATATCCTTTGAGGACAGAGTAAATTCATATTTTTTGTAGCTCGGTACGTCCTCCGCTCCGACCGGCAGACCACCCGAAGGAAGGTGACTGTATTCCTTTCCGCATTTTACGTAGGTATCAGCACTGCCAGCCTTGTAGACTGTCACTCTTCCGCTGTACAGATCCACCTTGCAAAGCTCTAACGTAGCAAAGCTCTCATCACTGCTTTTCAGCATAACCGAGGCGTTTACTATCTCTATCGCCGATTCCTCTCCCGTGCCTGCAGATAATAATTTTATCAGCATATCGCAGACAAAGGCGGAATCTATCCTTGCCCTTGCTCCGCTACCCATACCGTCGGATAAAACTATATAGGCATTGCCCTTGTTATCAATAAAGCTGTCGTAATAATCTCCGCAGGGAGCATTTTCGTTCTTGCTTATCTGATATATCTCCACGTCTAAATAATATGTCGTCTTCGTAAACATACTGAGCTTGTAGCTATCCCCCACTCTTGCCACCACCGGCAAGTCGAAATTCTTATGAAAGGCAAGCGTCATTGCGCCTGCCATATCCTGCCTTGAGGTACCAAACGCCTTGTCCGAATAGGCTTCTAAGTACATCCTTCCGTTTTCACCGAGGGTGACGTTCACCGCCCTCGTATCATCACAGCCAAGTCCCCTGAGAGTTCCCTTTGCTATGCGGTTATACTCGCTTTTTATATCTCCGTCCTCCCTGGTTTCTTCCGCAAGGGTTGAGAGCAATTTTTCGGTAGCCGAAAGCTGGACTGTCAGAACACTACGCATCTGTGCCACTCTTCTCCTTCCCGAAAGAGAGGATACGTAAGAGCGGTAGAGCTTTGTCATCTCCTCGCATAACTCCTTCTTTTTCGTACACCTGTCATCCAGCGGAGCTGTAAACATTCCTTCATCTATCGGCTGGGCGTTCCTGAGCTTTTTAAGCAGTGACGAAAACTGCTTTATGCTGTCGCTGTATTCGTTGCCCCAGCACTGCATATTATACCGACACTTACGGCATATCTCGTCGCAGGCGGTATTGTATACAAAGCTTATATCCCGCTTGCTGTCCTCCTCCAGCTTTTCGGCAGTAAGGTCGATAGTACGTCTCACCTCGCTGATGGCGTTTTTGGCAAATAGCAGACGATGTCCGAAAAGCTCCTTTATATTGTTGTCGCTGTAGGTTCTGTGGCGGATCGCTTTTTCATTTACAAGATGCTTTTCAGGTATGACCATAAAAACCGCACAGCCCATAAATACGTTTGCCGTAAGTCCTATATTACTGTTATCCATAACAAACAGAACCGTACACAGTACGGAGGTCAGGATATATACCGATACCGCATTTATCTTTCTGCCATCCCGCACAAGTCCCGTAATTGCCGACGCTACAGACAGCACCGCCGCTAAATGAGGATAAGCTCCCGCACCTAAAAACGAGCCTATCGCTGTAACACTTCCTGCGATAGCTCCCGCACCGCTTCCGTACCTCACAGCAACAAAGCAGGAAAGAGCAACAGCCGAAATAATGCCGATATTAAAGACGTTTACGGCATAGGCAGATAGTATACTGATAGTAATAACACCGCCAGTCATTACGGATAGTAGTCCGATAGGATTGTTTTTTATGGTTACTTCGGTGAGTTCTTTTGCTTTGTTCAGCTTTTTCAGATGCATGAACACGGGCGTTGCTCCACCTGCCAGTATGCCAAGGGCAAGGCATCCCATAAGCTCGCTGACGCCTGACGAGGTAATTGCATTTGCCGTAAAGACGGAGGCGGCGCTGGTCATCGACATAATAACACTCTCCGCTCTGCCGCTTTCGTTTTTCAGCATCAGCCTTACCGCCATTACCGATAAAAGCGACGAGCATATTATCACCGCATTGCCGTAATCTCCCATAATGAAAAAGCCTGCCACACTACCCACAAAGGCGGATACAGAATGTATTCCCGTAAGCGTTGCCACAAAGGGCGCAGAAAAGGGAGATGGCTTATCAAGTATCGTACTCATTGAGATTATGACTGCCGCAATTATTATCCCGATATTGGTTGCCGCAAGATAGCCGCTGACGGTGAGCTTTCCTTTTTTCGCTGTTCCTCTTTGCATTTTGAACCTCCCAAATAAAAAAAGACGCAGACAGATTGCTGTCATTACGTCTTATTTTACACTATTCTTATCGGGAATTTTGTCACAAGAGAGCAGTCGAAAAGTCGATTTCGTCATTATGCTTTAAGCTTTTCTATTATGCGATAAAGTGTAACAAAATCATCCATAGAAAGCTCCTCGGCTCTGGCTGATAGCTTTAACCCTGCCTGCTCCATAGCAGATGAAAGCTCCGCCTTGCTTACCTTAAAAAAGGCGGATACGGGGTTTATAAGCTGTTTTCTTCTCTGGGAAAAGCTCTGCTTTATAACCTCAAAGAAAAGCTTTTCATTCTCCACCTTATAGGGTGGCTCGTCATAGAGCTTAAGGCTTATTACTGCGCTGTCAACGTTTGGGGCAGGCATAAAGGAGCCACGGTTTACACGAAACAGCTTTTCAGGCTTTGCATAATAATTTACCGCCGCTGTGATAGCGCCGCACTCACGACTGCCTACTGCGGCACACATTCTGTCTGCCGCCTCAAGCTGTACCATAACCGTTACGGCTTTTATCGGGAGCTTTTCTTCAAGCAGCTTCATTATAACGGGAGAGGTTATATAGTAAGGCAGATTTGCGCAGACGATAACCTCCATCCCCTGAAATTTCTCTTCTATAAGTGCATTTAAATCGGTTTCCAGCACGTCGGCAAAAACCACCTCTACGTTGTCATAATCCGCAAGAGTTTCTTCAAGGATAGGCTTTAAAGAGGTATCTATTTCTACCGCTACTACCTTTTTGCATCTGTCGGCAAGCTCTCTTGTAAGCACGCCTATGCCGGTACCTATCTCTATTGCTCCGACTTCCTTTCCTGCACCGCCCATTTCCGCTATTTTAGGGCAGACGGAAGGGTTTATCAGAAAGTTCTGTCCTAAGGATTTTGTAAAGGAAAAGACGTGCTTTTCAAAAAGTTCTTTTATTGTTCCTATATCGGTAAGCTTCATTTATTATTCTTCCTTTGTTTTTGAAATGGCTTCGATTACGCTGAATGCCTGCTTTATATTTGCGGCACCGAAAATGCTGATGCCGTAGTTCTCTTTTTTATCAAGATCCTTGAGTGACGATTTGGGGACGATGCATTTTTCAAAGCCCATTCTTGCCGCCTCTCTTACTCTTTTTCTTATATGGGATACCGATCTTATCTCTCCTCCGAGACCTACCTCTCCGAATACCGCCACATCGTCGCCTATATCCTTATCAAGCAGCCCCGAATAAAGCGCAAGCGCTATTGCAAGATCGCTTGCAGGCTCGTCGATTTTAAGGCCGCCGATTATGTTTATGTACACGTCGTAAGCTCCGAATAAAAGTCCCGCTCTTTTTTCAAGCACCGCTAAAAGCACGCACAGTCTGTTATAGTCAAAGCCTGCCGAAACTCTTCTGGGTGCAGAAAAACCCGTTTTGCTGACCAGAGCCTGAACCTCTGCTAAAATGGGGCGACTACCCTCCATAGTGCAAAGGACGGTAATTCCGCTGACGCCTGCAGGTCTGCCTGACAAGAGCATAGCGGAAGGGTTTTCTACTTCAAAAAGTCCCTTGTCCCGCATCTCGAATACGCCTATTTCATTGGTAGAACCAAAGCGGTTCTTTACCGCTCTTAAAATGCGGTAGCTGAGCTGTTTATCGCCCTCGAAATAAAGTACGGTATCAACAATATGCTCCAGCACCTTGGGACCTGCAATACCGCCGTCCTTATTTACGTGACCTACCAGAAACACGGATATATCAAGGCTCTTTGCCATCTGCATATAGGCGTTAGTGCATTCTCTTACCTGAACAAGGCTACCCGGCACAGACTGAATCTCTGACATCTGCATAGTCTGTATGGAGTCGATTATAACTACGTCGGGCTTTTCCTCCTTGACTCCTGCTATTATGGTATCGCAGTCGGTGCAGGATGAAACGTACAGTCCGTCAGCCGAAACACCCAGTCTGTCGGCACGGAGCTTTATCTGTCTTTCACTTTCCTCACCTGAGATATAAAGCACCTTTTTATCCTTTGCAAGGCTTGTGCATATCTGTAATAAAAGTGTGGATTTTCCTATACCGGGATCACCGCTCAGTAGTACCAACGAACCCTTTACAAGTCCGCCGCCAAGCACTCTGTCAAGCTCTCCCATACCTGTGGGATATCTTGTCTCATCCTTGAAGCTCATAGAATTTATGCTGTTCAGTTTAAGGCTTCCGCCCTTTGCTACCGCATTGCCGCTTTGCTTTACAACTACCTCTTCTTCAAGGGAGTTCCACGCTCCGCAGGCGTTACAGCGACCTGCCCATTTCGGGTATTGCTGTCCGCACTCATTACAGATATATACCGTTTTAGCCTTTGCCATTCTTATCAGTCCTTTATTTTAAATCATCGTATATTTTTAGCTTGTCATCGTAGTTCATAACCTCAGCATAGCTGTTTTCATCCGTTTCCGTTCTGCCGTTTACCGTCTGATAATATCTTATGATGCCGTTATATATCATAAAGGCAACCTTGTGCTGATATTCCTCGCTGTTCAGATTCTTCGCATCCTGCTCGTTTGACAGAAATCCACACTCTATAAGCACGGCAGGTATCATAGTATCCTTGAAAAGATACAGCTCATCGCCTGACAGCTTTATTTCACGGTTATTGCCGGGCTGTATCACCTTGAAATTATCCTGCATTATCTGTGCAAGCAGCATATTATCGGGGTTATTTTCGTTATAGAATATCTGTGCACCGAAATATTCGGCATCGGTGAATTTATTCTGGTGGATGGAAAAGAAAAGGGCGTCCTTATAGCCTCTTACTATTTCAAGGCGGTTTTCCATATCAGAAATCTTCTGATTGCGGATACCCGTTACTCCGCTGTCATGGATGGATTTATCCGCATTTCGTGTCAGCACCACGTTGAAGCCTGAAACAGTCAGCATATCTCTTAAATCCTTAACGATTTCAAGATTGATATTCTTTTCAAGCTCTCCGTTTACACCTACTGCACCGCTGTCTATTCCCCCGTGTCCGGCGTCAAGGATAACAGTCTTTTTCTCGGTTATCCTGCCGCCTGAGGTTCTTACGGAAAGGCCCGAATAATCGGCGGATACCGCTATCACGATAAAGCATCCGAGCAGTAAAAATACCGCAGGAATACGGCTTTTCAGCTTTTTTACGTACTTGTTCATAGCATTTGTCCTTTCGGTTTTTGTACAATGTATGAAACAAGCAATAGCTTTATGCATTATCCTACTGAATAAGTATATCATATTTTCCGCCGCTTGGCAATGATTAAGAGGTTATTTATTCCGCTTCGCTTGTAATTTTACCGACAAGGTGATATAATTAATATAGCTATAAGGTAAGCGGAGGTATAAGCGTAATGGGAATGAAGCTTGCGGCATATAATATTCTCGTAAACAAGAAAAAACTGATAAAGGCAAAGTTTGAGGCGTATACGAACAGCGACAGCGGTAAGCGTGCAGGTACCTTTAAAAAGATGAGGTATCTTGCAGGGCTTAATTTTTCATATTATATTTTAGGTGACAGAAGTCAGGAAATAAAGCTACCCAAAGAAAAACGTATTCTTCCCGTCTGCGAAAGCCGTACGGCAGAAGTATCCGCAGAGGAGCTTGTAAAAAAGCTGTCAGACTTCGACGTAATAACCTTTGACGTATTCGATACCCTTATATACAGATACCTTGCAAGACCTACCGACGTATTCTACTTTGTGGGAGAAAGACTGAACTTTCCGAACTACCGCAAGCTACGTATTGACGCTGAGGTTTCTACAAGAAAGGAAAAGCACAGACTGTCCGGCACTTATGAAGTAAGCATAGACGAGATTGCCGATACCCTGCATAATACCACGGGACTTGACAAGGCTACTGTAATAGCCGAGGAGCTTATTGCAGAAAAGAATTTCTGCTATGCAAATCCCTATATGAAAAAGGTATGGGAAGCATTATGCAAAAAAGGTAAAAAGCCCGTTATCCTGAGTGATATGTATTTATCCGAAGAATATATGAGAGAGCTTCTTTCTTTCTGCGGATATGACGTCAGCGATACCGAAATCATAGTTTCCTGCGATATTTTAAAATCCAAGGCAGAGGGCAACGTCTACAAGCTTTTAAAGGAAATGAAGGCAGAGTCAAAAAGCTTTGCCCACGTGGGCGATAACGCTCACTCCGATATAGAAAATGCACAGAAGCACGGTATCACGGCTTTCAGATGCACAAACCCCGACAGCAAGGGAAATCTGTACCGCACCGACGAAATGTCACCGCTTGTAAAAAGTGCCTGGGCGGGACTTGTCAACAAGAAAATGTACGGCAGTGAGGAGCAGTACGATAAGTATTTCTGCTACGGATATAACTGCGGCGGTATTCTGATATACGGCTATGCACAGTTTATTGAAAAGCTGGCAAAGGAAAAGAATATAGATAAAATCCTCTTTTTAAGCCGTGACGGATATATAGTAAAGAAGATATACGACAGCTACTGCGGTGGCTGTGATACGGAATATATATACTGGTCAAGAAGTCTTGGCACTATCGCAAGCGCCGACAGTATGAGAAACGATTTTACCGATAAGTATATTCTCCAGAAGACCTCCAACAGCAAGATCGTCCTTGACGCTCTTGAAGAAATGGGACTTGCGGAGCTTGCTGACAGTCTCGGAATTGATACAAGCCGTACCCTTGACGGAAACGGAGCTGTGGCTTTAAGTAGCTGCATATATGAAAACTGGGACAAGGTATCTCCGATTCTTAATAAGGACAAGGAAAATATTCTGTCCTACGTAAAGGACGTTATCGAAGACAAAAAAAGAGTACTGCTGGTAGACTGCGGCTGGGCAGGTAGCGGATATTTCTCCCTGTCCTCGGTTATAAAGGAAATAAACCCCGACTGCGAGGTTTACGGAGCTTTATGTGCTACAAACAATGCCTATCATCTCAGCGCAGACACCTCCGACAGCTTTATTCAAAGCGGAAGGCTTTCGGCTTATTGCTTTTCTTCGGCTCATAACCGTGACTTGTATCACGCTCACCTGCCGACCTTAAAGCATAATCTTTATTTTGAGATGCTGTTCAGCAGTGAGGAAGGCTCTGCGCTGAAGATCGACGAAAATAAAAAGCCCGTTTTATCGGACAACCCCAACAGCGAGTACGTCAGAAAAATTGCAGATGGCATTATCGCCTTTGCAAGAGATTATGACCTGCTGTGCGGTAAATATCCTTATCTGAAAAACATCAGCGGCAACGACGCATATGCACCCTTTGGATATGCGGCAAGGGATAAGGATTATTTCAAAAAGGGCTTTACCGAATACTCCCACGAAGAGCAGGTAATGAAAAAGGCATAAAGAATCCCGTCAGGAACAAAATCAGTCCTGACGGGTAATTTTTTAATCTCTGAAGAATATATCTCTTGTATAGACCTTGTCCATAACGTCGCTGAGTTCTTCGCTGAATCTGTTAACGGCGATTACGTCTGAAAGCTTCTTGAACTCATCGATATCGTGAATAACCTTGTAGCCTTCAAACTCGTCTGTTTTGAGTGTGGGTTCGTAGATAACGACTGTAGCACCCTTATCGGCAAGGCGCTTCATAACACCCTGAATAGCACTCTGTCTGAAGTTATCGGAGTTTGCCTTCATAATAAGGCGGTATACGCCGACTGTAACCTTCTTATCGGGGTGGCCGCCCTTTTCAAGGATACGTGCCGCTACAACGCTCTTTCTTGTATGATTTGACTTTACAATAGCCTCGATTATATTTTCGGGAACGTCGGTATAGTTTGCAAGGAGCTGTTTTGTATCCTTGGGCAGACAGTAACCGCCGTAACCGAAGGATGGGTTGTTGTAGTGTGAGCCGATACGGGGATCAAGACCTACGCCCTCGATGATCTGCTTTGCATCAAGACCGTTGATTTCCGCATAGGTGTCAAGCTCGTTGAAGTAGCTTACTCTTAATGCAAGATAGGTATTTGCAAAGAGCTTTACTGCCTCTGCTTCTGTGGACTTGATAAAGAGCGTGGGTATATCCTGCTTGATCGCACCCTGCTGTAAAAGCTCTGCAAACTTATGAGCGGCATTTGTAATCTTTTCGTTGCCTTCAAGAATACTTACAATGATTCTTGAGGGGTAAAGGTTATCGTATAACGCTCTGCCCTCTCTTAAGAATTCGGGGCTGAAAATGATATTTTCGGTACCGTACTTTTCTCTCATTTCTGCAGTAAAGCCTACGGGGACTGTGGATTTTACAATCATGATTGCATCGGGATTTACCTTTATAACCGTTTCAATAACCGCTTCTACTGATGAGGTATCAAAATAGTTTCTTGTTTCGTCATAGTTTGTGGGAGTTGAAATGATAACGAATTCGGACTGCTTGTAGGCTGTCTCTCCGTCAAGTGTAGCGGTAAGGTCAAGCTCCTTTGTAGCAAGATATTCTTCTATCTCCTTATCTACAATGGGCGACTTGCCGCTGTTTATCATCTCTACCTTTTCGGGGATGATGTCAACTGCAAACACCTTGTTGTTCTGTGCTAAAATTATCGCATTGGATAAACCAACGTAGCCTGTGCCGGCAACTGTAATAATGTGACTCATATTTTTGCCTTTCCTTTTTTACCTGAAAATATATATAAGCTGTTCTACAGCGTTATTACCTTTATTTTATAACAATCTCATATACCGAAACGTCCGCTTTGAGAGAAATGCCCTCCGTTTTTCCTGCAACGCCTGAATAGAGCTTAAGCTTTGCGCTGTGGGAATGCTTTTCCGTATTTATCACTATTGTACGGCTTTTTCCTGCAGGAAGCGTAATATCCATCAGAAGCTCGTTTGTGGCATTGTCCCTTATCGTCAGGCTGTATTCATTCTGCCCTTCTGATAAAACGGGGTTTCTTATCTTTATCTTATAGAGCTTATTTTTACAAAGCTCGTCGCAGACGCATTTGTTATTCCAGATACTGTCCGAAGCCTCAATTTCGTAACTACCACTCTGAACGAGTCTTTCTGTCACGGTATGCTCCGCCTCATCGTATACTGAAATTACTGACGTGCCGCCGAATTTTTTCTTATCCTCTTTAAGCTCCTTCAGTTCTTTCAGCTTTTGCTCATTGTCAAAATGCTCCGCCCAGAATTCTCCGAAAATAAGATATAAGTCCTTCAGCTTTTCAGCGTCATAAAAATGCTCGTACAGATATTCTATCGCAAAGAACATTATCGGAAAGTCCTGTGCATTGTGCGGTTTTTCCGCCTGCGCGTCATATATCCAGACAAGCGTATTTCTGCCGAGTCTGTTAAGTCCGTAGCCGGGAGTGACTCCGAACTGTTCGCACACGGTATTTATCTGTACCATATCCTCCTCGCTATTCATATTTTCTATAAATATAAAGCGGGATTCTGTGGACTCCTTTATAAGCTCAGGCAGGAAATTACGGGAAAACCTGTCGTTTTTATTAAGGTCTGTTCCTGTAATTTCTTCAAAGCTGTATCTTTTTTCATCCTCGTATATGGATAGCTTTATCTGTGGATTTATTACAACAGCGGTACTGCCCATACAGTTGCAGGCGGCAAGAAGTGCCGCATAGCCACCACCTGACGAACCGAAGAAGATAATCTCCTTCTTGCCGAGTCTGTGAGCTACTATCTTGACAAGCTCCACTATACGGTTTACGTAGCAGAAGCTTTCATCTCCGTAGTACCAGCCGAGCATCAGACCGTCATACAGACGGAGCGAAGGATCGGCTATATTGAGAACCGTACCATCGATATAGCTGTAATAGGTCCAGCGTTTTAATACAGGCAAGGGTTCGTTTTCGTTCCTTGCCCCGTTCAGAATAACGTATAGTCTGTCCGAACTGTCTTTTTTATAATAAAAGCACTCGTAATCGGTGCTTTTGTACTGAATTGTAAGTCTGCCGTTTTCCGCAGAGGAGATATTTTCAGGAGATATGACAGTATCAGTCTGCAAAAGCATGGATTTATCCTTGCGGTATAACTCCTTACGCTGTGCTGTATGGGTTTCTTTATCAAGCCCTGAGGCACTATATAATTCTTCAAGTACGGACATATCTTATCTCCCGATATCAAATCGAATTTCTGAAGCCTTTAATTCTTTATTCTACAATAATCTCATATATGGATACGTCAGCTTCAAGAGAAACGCCTTGCGTTTTTCCTACTATACCTGAGTATATTTTGAGCTTTGCACTATGGGAAAGGTTGCCTGTATTTATAATGATAGCACGATTTTCACCGGCTGTCAGCGTAAAGTTCATTACAAGCTCATTATTTGCCGAATCTCTCATTGATAACGTAAACTTTTCCTGCGCACCGGACAACACAGAATTTTCAACCTCGATTTTATAGGTTTTATTTTTCTGCAGCCTGTCATATATGCACTTGTTGTTCCAGATGCTGTCCGTTGCCTCTACCCTGCAATGTTCAAACGCTATAAGCCGCTGTATCAGGGAGCTGTTACCCTCTGCGTAATCTGCAATCACAGATACCTTACCTGCACCCTTACTATCATTTTCCTTTGGCACAGGAGGAGTGTCAAGCTGTGGTGTTACGTCGGAAGCATAGATTTTCTGCCAATGCTCAGACCACATTTCGCCAAAAATGAGATACAGCTCGCTTAGCTGTTCTGCTTCGTCAAAGTGTCTTGCAAGATAATCAATTGCAAAGAAAATCATAGGGTAGTCCATTGCAAAATGAGGATTTTCGTGTTCTGCATCATACATCCATATCAGAACATTCTTGCTGGGCTTGTTCATACCATACTCAACGTTTTTGCCGAATTGCCTGCACATTGCGTCTATCTGCATATTATCTTCTTCGCTATACATATTGTTGATAATCAGAAATTTTGAATATACAGATTCCTCTATAAGCTCAGGCAGATGGTTGCGGCAGAACTTATCTCTTGCGGTAAGACTCATACCCGTAAGATTTTCAAAGGCTTTTCCATAAGACCATAAGGCGGGTACTATCTGTGGATTTATTACGACTGCCGTACTGCCTACACAGTTGCAGGCGGCAAGGAGTGCCGCAAAGCCGCCGCCGGATGAGCCGAAAAAGATTATTTCCTTTTTGCCGAGCTTTGCGGCAACAATCTTCGCAAGCTCTGCTATACGACTGGCATAGCAGTCCTCATCATCTCCGTAATACCAGCCAAGCTTTACTTTGTCATGTACACGGAACATAGGATCTGCTATATTAAGAAGCGTTCCGTCAATGTAGCTGTAATAGGTCCAGCGTTTAAGCACAGGAAGCTCTGCTCCTGTTTTTCGTGCCCCGTTGAAAACAACGTACAGCTTATCAGACGTATCCTTACGGTAATAAAAGCATTCGTAATCAGTACTTTTATACTGAAGCGTCAGTCTGCCGTTTTCAGCAGTATCAATATTTTCAGGAGAAATGACAATATTCTTATCCTGAAGCAGGGATTTGTCCTTACTGTATAACTCCCTGCGCTGTGCTATATGGGTTTCTTTATCAAGCCCTGAACCTTTGAATACGTCTTCAAGTACCGACATACGTTATCTCCTTGATATAAAATCATATCCCTCGGATAGTTACGGCTTATTCTACTGCGATTTCGTATATATCAACATCCGCTTTTAGAGAAATGCCCTCCGTTTTTCCTGCAATGCCTGAATAGAGCTTAAGCTTTGCACTGTGAGAATGCTTCTCCGTATTTATCACTATTGTACGGCTTTTTCCTGCAGGCAGCGTAATATCCATCAGAAGCTCGTTTGTTGCATTATCCCTTATTGTCAGGCTGTACTGATTATGCCCTTGTGATAAAACGGGGTTTATAATCTTTATCTTATAGAGCTTGTTTTTACAAAGCTCGTCGCAGACGCATTTGTTATTCCAGATACTGTCCGAAGCCTCAATTTCGCAACTTCCGCTCTGAACGATTCTTTCTATCACGGTATGCTCCGACTCATCGTATACTGAAATTACTGACGTACCGCCGAATTTTTTCTTATCCTCTTTAAGCTTCTTCAGCTCTTTTAGCTTTTGCTCGTTGTCAAAATGCTCCGCCCAGAATTCACCGAATATAAGGAACAAGTCCTTCAGCTTTTCGCAATCATCGAAATGCTCGTACAGATATTCTATTGCAAAGAACATCATCGGAAAGTCAAGGGCGCTGTGCGGAGTATGTTCTTCTCCACGATCCGCATCATACACCCACGCAAGTACGTTATCGCTGATTTTGTTAAGTCCGTACTGAACGCTTGTGCCGTACTGGTCACAAAGACTTGCCATCTGCAATTTATCGTTCTCGCTGTACATATTATCAATAATTATGAATCGTGAATATACGGATTCCTTTATAAGCTCAGGCAGATTGTTACGGAAGAATCCATCTCTTACTGTAAGGCTCATACCTGTAATAGCTTCAAATTTTTTTCTGTACGCCCATAATACGGGCTTTATCTGTGCATTAAGTGCAATCGCCGTACTGCCCACACAGTTGCAGGCGGCAAGGAGTGCCGCAAAGCCGCCACCGGACGAACCGAAGAAGATAATCTCCTTCTTGCCAAGCTTTGTAGCAACGATTCTTGCAAGCCTTGCTATCTTATTTACGTAACAGCTGTCATTGTCGCCGTAATACCAGCCAAGCTCCAGATCATCAAAATCACGGAACATAGGATCTGCTATATTAAGAATCGTGCCTTCGGTATAGTTGTAATATGACCAACGTGCAAAAACGGGCGGTTCTGCGCCTCTTTTTCTCGCTCCGCTGAACAGAACGTACAGCTTATCGGAGCTGTCCTTACGGTAAAGAAAGCATTCAAAATCCGTATTATCATACTGAAGCGTCAGTCTGCCGTTTCCGGCAGTATCAATATTTTCAGGAGAAATGACAATATTCTTATCCTGTAACAGGGATTTATCCTTACTGTATAACTCCCTGCGCTGTGCTATATGAGTATCTTTATCAAGCCCTGAGCCTTTGAATACATCTTCAAGTACCGACATACGTTATCTCCTGAAATTATATAGTAAATTTATCAGCCCTTGCTGAAAAGCTTCTTTATCTTTCTGGGAAGCCAGGTAAGGAACATACCAAGCTTGTAGGAGAAGGAGCATCTGATGTGTTCAAGCTCGTACATATACTGCTTGTTCTGATCCTCTACTCTTCTCAGCTCGTTGCTTATCTTCTTAAGCTCGTTTGTGCAGCTGCTGAATTCCTTCTTTATTACTTCGGACTGCTTTGTGCACATATAATCTATGTCACTAAAGGAGATGCTGAGCTTTGTGGAAGCGTTTGCCTCCTTTATCTTCTTATCCTTGTCGGCAATTGTCTTCTTTGCCTCTGCAAGGCGCTTTTCCTGCTCGATAACGATAAGCTTCCAGATATAGCCGGGCTCATACTTTGTAGCAATCTCAGGATCGATAAGAGATTCGTCAATAAGCGCCATGAAGTTATCAAGAACCGCAATAAGCTCCTTGTTATTCTTGGTTATAAGGTTGCAGATAGGTCCTACGTAGGTAAGGAAGATTCTCTGTACCGTAGTGGAGTGAAGCTTTACCATTCCGTTATCTCTTGAAAGGATAAGGTCATCTGTAAGACCTGTAAGAGCGTGTATGAGCTTTTCGTTTGTCCATACCATGGGATGGCTGTTTCTTCTGTATCTGTATACTACCTTTGTTGTTGCATAGAATTCTTCTGCGGCAATCATAGCGGAAATGAAGAACGGGGGATCCTGGAATCTCTTCAGTCTGGGGAAGTAAATCTGCTTTTCTCTCAGCATTGCCGTATTATAGATAAATCTATGGAAGCCGTAGTCAAACTGATAATCAGCGTACTTCATAACTCCGTCAGTCTCGAAAACGTAGTCCTTGAGCGTTCCCTTGTACTCATAGTTTACCTTACCGTCGATAAAGTCACTGAAGGAACCGCCGGAAATCTTTACGTTATTGTTTACAGCGTTGTTGTAGAGGGTTTCGAGTACCTCGTTATCGGGATAGAAGTCATCAGGGTCCATAAAGATAACGAATTCGCCGTGAGCAAGGTCGATACCCTTGTTTCTTGTAGCGCCTACGCCGATGTTCTTCTGATTGAGTGCCTTTATACGCTTGTCCTTCTTAGCATACTTCATAAGTACGTCCCAGGACTTATCGGTTGAACCGTCGTTGATACAGATGATTTCTATATCTGTGAGAGTCTGGGAAATTACGCTTTCAAGACATTCTGCAAGATAAGGCTCTACGTTGTAGATAGGGATAATAACGGAAATCTTCTTTTCCTTTACACGAAGGTCATAATACTCGTCAGGATCGCTGAGCATCCAGTCAAGCATTGTCTGTTCTGCATTATCAAAGATAGAATTTTCGTAATAGCCCTTTTCCTTGTTGCTTCTGAATTCTTCAACCATAAAGTTGTAGAATTCTTCCTTTAATTCCTGGGCGATTCTGTCAAGTGTGAAAAGATAGGACTTGAACTGCTTCCAGTAGTAAACGCCCTCAAATTCTTCCTTTTCAAAATCATCAACGTACTGGTGCAGTAAATCGAATTCAAGCTTTACAGCGTCAGTCTTGCCCTTGTTATGTATAGAAGAATTGGGGTTGTCGAATCTGTAGAAGTAGTAGGGCTTATCTACAAAGTAAACCGTATCTGCGTTGCAGTAGGTCTTGAAGTAGAAGCCGTTATCCTGGAAGGAAGCACCGGGAGTTTCGTTGTGTCTGATGAGATTATCTCTTATATACTGATTTCTGTAGATACCGGACCAGGTCTGCATATTGAATCTGAATACTTCGTGTTCTTCCTTGGGGTGAAGTATCTTCTTGTAATAAGCTCTGTAAGCCGCCATGATATAGGTAAGCTCACGCTTGCCGTTGACGTCAACGAATCTGTTGTGGTCAGCCTTTACCATATCAACGCCGCCCTGCTCAATGGCGATGTTGTAAAGCTCCTCATACATATTGAGAGCTACATAGTCGTCACTTTCAACGATACCGATGTATTCGCCTCGTGCCATATCCATACCGATATTTACAGCGTGGCCGTAGCCGGCATTGTCCTTGTTTATAACCTTTACAAAGTCATACTGCTCTGCATATTCACGGAGAATATCCATACAGCTGTCTGTTGAGCCGTCGTTTACACAGATGATTTCGATATCTTTAAGAGTCTGATTTACACAGCTGTCCATACATTCTCTTAAAAACTTTTCTACGTTGCATACAGGTACGACTACCGAAACCTTGACGGGAGTATCAAGTCCCTTATCAAAGTTTATAAGCTCGTGTATCGTTACCTTTTCCTTTGTAAGCGCTGCGGCTTTTTCATATCTGCTTTCTGCTGTTTCATTCATAAGTCCGGTTTCGTTTGTGTTCATATTTTCCTCCTGATATTATTACCATCCTCGGATTTTTCTCGGCAACCAGGTCACTGCCCTGCCGACCTTGTAGGACATCGATTTTCTCGTTTCCTCAAGACATCTTTTATAATATTCAGCCTCCTGCGAAAAGGCGCCTTCGTCCTGCGCAAAAAGCTCAAATTCGACTGATTCCTTTATTGAATTGTTATCCGTATCGCCGTAAAGCTTCTTATATTCCCCGATTGCTGCATCATAGCCGCCATCGGAGGTAACTATGAAGGAATAAAGCTTGTATTCCTTTTCATTTGTGAACCATTCCGACGGAGCGTCAGATATTCCGAGCTCCTTAAACCATTCACCCGTCAGCTTGTCATAGAGCAGCTGTCCCGCTTGTGCGCCGAGCGTGGTGAGATTCCACAGACAGCTGTGAAGAGCGTAATCGACAAAGTACGGTTTTTGTTTTTCCCATATTCCCATAAGGGTGAGCTCCCGTTTTACTTCACATAATGCATTATAGAAGCATTGCCAGGATTTGTCCCTTGTGGCGGAAAGGGAATTTTCTACGTTTCTTCGCTGGTAGTAGAGGTAACTGCCGCAGGTTGTGATGCGGGGCGCCTTGAAAAGCGACATATAGACAAAATACATATCGTTTGTGGTGCGCTGCTCCTGAAACCTCAGTCCGCTGTTAAGCACGAAGCTACGCTTGTATAATTTATCCCACGCCCAGCCCATTATATTTCTGAATATACTGCAGTCGCAGTATTCTGCTGAAAACGGTCTGTGGGCGGGAAGATTATCAGTTCTTACCGAATAGGTACAAGGGCGTATATTTCCCGTTTCGTTATCGTACTGGATCGATCTGAAAACAGTAATATCCGCATTATCGTTCTTCGCCCTTCTGTACGCCCGTTCAAGCATTGTAGCTTCGAACCAGTCATCAGAATCGGGGAAGGCGAGAAATTCGCCGCAGGCAACCTCAATTCCCGCATTTCGGGCGGCACCCGCTCCCTTGTTTTCGGTGTTTATTATTGTTATTCTTGCATCCTTTGCGGCGTATTCCGATAAAATCTCAGGGGAATTATCGGTGGAGCCGTCGTTTACGCATATTATCTCAATATCGGCAAGCGTCTGACCTGTCAGACTGTCAAGGCATTTTTCAAGATAATTTCCGCAATTGTAAACGGGAAGTATCACAGACACCTTTATTCTGCCGTACTCATTTCTGTAATAATATTCATCCGCATCCCTTATAAGCAACATCAGGTTATCCCATTCGGTCACGGTGAATATATACTGCTTCAGCTCTCCCTTTTCCATTGCCTCACGGAATTCGTCGGAGAATCTCTTCAGATATTCCTTTCGGAAATGGGAGGCTATTCTTTTAAGGTTGAATATATAGGTATGATATTTTTTCATCATAAACACGTCGATGAATTTATCATACAGCTCTTTATGCTCCGTCAGGTACTGATAGATAAGATCGTATTCGGTATTACCGCAGTAGACCTTTTCTCTGTTTGCCACCGACGAACCGGGGTTATCCCTTCTGTTCATATAGAACGCCTTATCAAGGATCATCAGCCTTTTTGCATTGCAGAAGCCCTTGAAGTAAAAGCCGTTATCCTGAAAGGACGCGCCTGGGGTTTCGTTGTGGAAGATTTCGTTTTCTGTTATAAAGCTTCTTCTGTATATGCCGCTCCAGGTGTTCATAATGAATCTGAAGCAGTCCTTTTCGTCACGAGGGTTTATTACCCTGTTGTAATTCTCTTTTACTCTTGCGGTATAGTTGTAGGTCTTTTCAAGCTCCGCTCCGCTACCTGTAAAGCGATAGAAATCGGATTTTACTATCTCGCAGTCGTTTGCCTTCGCCGCCTTGTACAGCGTCTCGAACATATCGGCTTCTACGTAATCGTCGGGCTCTACTATTCCGATATATTCGCCCGTTGCCGCACGGATGCCATCGTTCATAGCCGCACCGTAGCCTGCGTTCTTTTTGTGGATCACCTTTATACGGTTATCCTTTGCGGCATACTCGTCAAGCATTCTGCCGCTGTCGTCGGTTGAACCGTCATCCACACAGATTATTTCGATATTCTTCAGCGTCTGAGCCGTTATACTGTCCATACACTGCTTTAAATAACGGCTGACGTTATAGGTAGGGACAATTATTGACACGGCTGTATTCATATCTGACAAAGTACCTACCTCAATTCTTCAAAAATTTTCTTTATATCCTTATAATATCTTTTCGCACTGCATTCCGTTGCAAAGCGCTCACAGGAAGCCGTGCCGTAGTCTGAAAGTCTGTCTTTATTTTCCGTAAGCTCCATAATAGCCTCGGACAGGTCTTTGACGTCGCCCGTTTTTACTATCCTGCCGTTGCTGTCATCGACCATATATTTTGCGCCGACGTTTTCCGTTACGATAAGTGCTTTTCCGAACATAGCGCCCTCAAGCACGGTAAGTGAGCAGGATTCGTCGAAGGAAGGAACAACTATCACATCGGACGAGGCTATCAGTCTGTCCATTTCTTTTCTGTCTGAAATTTCACCGTGATAGATTACCCCCGGGGTATCTCTTAAGTTTATATTCTTCCAGTAGGCTTCCGCCCAGTCGGGAGTTCTGCCTGCAATATGAAGACACGCCTTCTGCCTGATATTTTCAGGTAGCTGCCTATATGCATCCACCGCAACGCTGATGCCCTTTCTCTCTTCAATGGTTGCCGCTATGAGAAAGTTTACCTTGTCGGTGTCCTTTCTTACCTTCGGCTTCTTTCTTTTTATCAGGAAGTTATGAGCGGTCCACAGCCTTTTCGGGTGATAGGTCTTCGCAATGAAATCCCTTGCATACTCGCTTACGCACACTACGTTTTCCGCATCGGAAATATATCTGCCGTCTATATTGCATTTTCCAAGTATATCGGGCAGATTCTGTGCCTCTCTGATATAGAGTATCGTCGGCATATACTTTTGCATATTGTATGCCGCCTCTGCACAGAAAACCGTGTTTGCTATCATCAGATCGTATTTTTTTGAAAAAGCCCTGCGCTGTTCATCGGTGTAGTTCTTTTCGTCATAATAATGGACACGGAAGCCGTGTCTGTGGTACTCTCTGACAAAATCGCCGCCATGGAGAGTGTATATCGTCACCATGTGTCCGTGCCGTCTGAGAGTTCTTGCTACGTTCAGCAGGCTGTTCGGCGCTCCGGTATGTGTCATTTCGTGGGATAATAGTAAAATTTTCCGGAATTTCACAAATTAACCCCCTTTTTTACATATAGTATAAGTATAACATTAATAAGGTTAATTGTCAAGCAAATAACAAGGCTATCGCCCCGTTTTCCGCAATTTACATAAAAGAGGCGATAGCGTATTTAAGCTCTTTTTCAAATTCTGACAAAGGTGACCAGAAAAGCTCGGTTTTCAGCTTGTTGCAGGTGGTCCTGTAAGAGAAATCATGCCCTTTTCTGTCCTCCACGTAGGTGATAAGACTTTCGGGTTTTGAAAGGCACTCGCATATAATCTTTACCATTTCTAAGTTACTCACGGGATTATCGGCACAGATATTATATATCTCACCTGTTCTGCCCCGGTGGATTATCATATCTATTGCCCTGCAATGGTCGGTTACGGAAAGCCAGTCACGGATATTTTCACCATTTCCGTAAACCGGCATCGGCTGATTGTTTACCGCTCTTTTTACCATAAGAGGTATCAGCTTTTCAGGGTGCTGGTATTTTCCGTAATTATTGGAGCTACGGGAGATGGATACGGGCAGGTTATAGGTTCTGTGATATGACATTACCAGCATATCCGCCGCCGCCTTTGATACGCTGTAGGGACTGCCCGGATTCAGCGGTGACGTTTCATCACATACTCTGTCGCTACCCTTCGGCACCTCACCATATACCTCGTCGGTGGAAATCTGATGAAATCTTGACGCACCATATTTTCTGCAGGCATCAAGAAGCACTCTTACACCAAGCACGTTGGTTTTAAGGAAAATATCAGAAGACTCTATACTGCGGTCTACGTGAGATTCTGCGGCAAAATTTATAACAATATCAGGCTGTACGGATGAAAAAAGCTCGTCCACAGCCTTTTCATCACATATATCACCCTTTACAAAGCTTAAATTGTCAGCCTTTTCAAGCTCTGCTAATTTATCGACGTTTGCGGCATAGGTGAGCTTATCGTAGCAGACGAATCTGTAGTCGGGATATTTTGCCGTCATCAGCTCAAGAAAGTTTATTCCTATAAAGCCTGCTCCACCCGTGACAAGTATCGTTTTTTTCATACTTCACCGCCTTTTACTGAAATCTGTCCTTGTTCAGCTTTACGTGTTCTAAGATATGGCCTATATTTCCTTCTCCCGCATACCTTGTCACATCAAAGAAATTATCCTCCATATCCTCCTGCCAGAAGAGTGTGTTTTCATCTCCGCTGACTGTGACATCCTCCTTCAGTCTGCCTGCATACACCTCCACGTAGCAGGGATCTAAAGGATAGGAAAAGTCCATAAGATGTATTAAATCTATACTTTTTCTTTCAATGGCGGCTTCCTCATAAAGCTCACGGTAGGCGGCATCTGTACCGCTTTCGCCCTGTTCTATCTTGCCACCGACAAAATTCATAAGTCCGAGATAAGGCTCCTTTAACCGCTTACACATAAGCATTTTAGAAAAGCTCTTATCAAAAACCACTATAAGGTTATAGCCTTGCATTATACTTCTTCCTTCTTTATTCTGTCACTTCTTAGCTGACCGCAGGCGGCGTTCAATTCACCACCGAATTCTCTTCTTCTTGTAACGCCGACATTCTTCTTTTTGAGAACATCATAAAAGGCTCTTATGCTTTCTTCGTTGCTCCGTCTGAAGTCATCTTCCCTTGAGGGATTATAGGGTATCAGATTTACAAAAAGACGGGAATCGCCTATAAGCTCTGCCAGTTTTTCCGCCTGCTCTTTGCTGTCATTTATTCCTTCAAGCATGATATATTCCAGCAGTACCTTGCGGTTACGTTTTCCGCTGAAATACTTTGCCGCTTTTATAAGCTCTTCTATGGGATATTTCTGATTTACCGGCATAAGGGTATTTCTCGTTTCATTATCGGGAGCGTGCAGGCTTATCGCTAAGTTGCAGTTATTATCTCTGTCTGCGAATTCGTAAATTTTCGGTATTAATCCGCAGGTAGAAACGGTTATATGCTTTGCGCCCATACCCAGTCCGTGACCATACGTAGCAATATCTAAAAAGCCACAGAGATTTTCGTAGTTATCAAAGGGCTCACCTATGCCCATAACGGTTATATTTGATATTTTTATTTTTTCTGTCCTTTCGATATAAAGCACCTGCATTATCATTTCGGATATTGTCAGGTCTCGGAGCTTTTTCAGCTTACCGCTACAGCAGAATTTACAGCCCATATTACAGCCGCTTTGCGTTGATATGCAAAGAGCGTTGCCGAACTCCTGCCGCATCAGGACTGTTTCTATATAATTTCCGTCAGACAGTTTAAAAAGATACTTTGCCGTGCTTTCACTGTCGCAGATCTCTTCGCATATGAACTTTTCAAAATAAAAATCCTTGCTGAGAGCCGATACAAGCTCCCTTGCGGTATATTTCATCTCATCAAAGGAACAAGCGCCGAAGGCGTATATATCCTTGAAGATATTATCTGCCTGCGACGCTTTGAAACCGCTTGATAAAAGATATTCCGCCGCTTTTATAGGTGTCAGCGAATAAATTGAAGTCACTCTGTTTCCTCTTCTATCTCTTCTATAATGGAGCGTATTTCTTCTACGCCCTCTCCGTTCATTGCCGAAAACTCAATAATATGGATATCCTCAGCGCAGGGAAGCTCTGTAAGTAACGCCTCTCTGCGTTTTTTCCTTTCGTTCTTTGAAAGCTTATCCGCCTTTGTAAGAACTACTACGAAGGGTATCTCGTTATCAATAAGAAAATCTATCATCATAAGATCGTCTGCCGTGGGGGGATGACGGAAATCCACCAGCTGAAACACAAGCTGAAGATTTCTGTCGTCGGCAAGATAGCCCTCTACAAGTCCTGCCCAGCGCTGTTTTTCGCTCTTGCTGACCTTGGCATAGCCGTAGCCGGGGAGATCGGCAAAGTAGATACCGTCAACGCTGTAAAAGTTTATGGTTACGGTCTTACCCGGCATAGAGCTTACTCTTGCAAGGGATTTTCTGTTCAGTATCTTATTTATAAGCGATGATTTTCCTACGTTTGAACGGCCTGAAAAGGCTATCTCCACCTTTTCGGATTTCGGTATCTGCTTGAACAGACCGTAGGAGGTATAAAATTCCGCTTTGTTGAAATTCATGTTATTCTTTCCTTGTCTTATACGATAGCTGTAATTACGTCTGCCTTTGTGGATTTCTTCACAGCTCTTTCCTTCTTGCCGTCCTTTGCCGTAGGCATAAGGGCATTAGGCTTTGCAAGAGCGTTTTCGAGAACCGTTTCTATCCTTTCGGCAATAACGAATCTGAGGTTTTCGGTTATCACCTTATCAAGCTCGCTGATATCAGGCTCATTTGCCTTAGGTATGATAACCGTCTTTATTCCAGCCTTATATGCCGCCATAGTCTTTTCACGCAGTCCGCCTATGGGGAGCACCTTGCCACGAAGGGTAATTTCGCCCGTCATAGCAACGTCGTGCCTTACGGGGATGCCCGACAGAGCAGATACAAGTGCCGTTGTCATAGTAACGCCTGCAGAAGGCCCGTCCTTGGGTACTGCACCCTCGGGAGCGTGGATATGAATATCCTTATCCTTGTAGAATTCAGGGTTTATCTCATACTTATTCGCAAGAGAACGTACAAGGCTTACCGCAATCTTTGCAGATTCCTTCATAACGTCACCAAGCGAACCCGTGGTTTCTATCTTACCCGTACCTTCCATAATAAGAACCTCAAGAGGCATAAGTACGCCACCTGCAGAGGTCCAGGCAAGTCCGTTTACTGCGCCGACTTCATCCTGCTTTGATACGTCGTCATCACGGTATTTCGCAACACCGAGGTAGTCCTCTAAATCAGTTTTCTTTATAGTTACCTTCTTTACCGATATATCGGCAAGCTTTTTAAGTCCCTTGCGGCAAAGCTTTGCGATAGCTCTTTCAAGCTTTCTGACGCCCGCTTCCTTCGTGTAGCTGTCGATAACCTCGTAAAGTGCCTTATCCTCAAGCTTGAATAATGACGCTCTGAGTCCGTGCTTTTTCATCTGCTTCGGGATAAGATGTCTCTTTGCTATGTTGAATTTTTCCTCTCTTGTATAGCTGCCAAGCTCTATTACGTCCATTCTGTCAAGTAAGGGAGCAGGGATAGTATCAAGAGTATTTGCCGTTGTAATAAATAATACCTCGCTTAAATCCACGGGGATTTCGAGATAATGGTCACGGAACGCCACGTTCTGCTCGCTGTCAAGTACCTCCAGCATGGCGGATGCGGGATCGCCACGATAATCGTTGCCCATCTTATCAATTTCATCGAAAAGGATGACGGGATTCATTGACTTTGCCTGACGAAGCGCATTGATAATTCTACCGGGCATTGCGCCTACGTAGGTCTTTCTGTGACCTCTTATATCTGCCTCATCTCTTACGCCGCCGAGAGATACTCTTGCATAGTTTCTGCCAAGAGACGCCGCAATGGATTTTGCAACGGAGGTCTTACCTACACCCGGAGGGCCTACAAGACAGATTATCTGTCCCTTCTTGTCCGCTTCTGCCCAGGCGTTTATCGCAACTATTTCAAGGATTCTTTCCTTTACCTTTTCAAGTCCGTAATGGTCTCTGTCAAGCTGTTTTTCAGCCTTGCCTATATCCGCCTTTGCGGTGGTATAGTTATTCCAGGGAAGCTCAAGAACGGTATCAAGATATGTACGGATCACTGCCGCCTCCTGGGAAGTGGGTGACATATGCATAAGCTTTTCAGCTTCCTTTATAAGCTTTTCCTCGGTATCTTCGTCAAAGCCTATAGCCTCTATAGCCTCGATATATTCCACCATCTCTTCCTGGGGACTGTCATAGTCGCCGAGCTGACGGGCAATTATACGCATCTGCTCACGCAGGTAGAATTCACGGTGGTTTCTGTCCACCGCCATTTTTACCTCGTCGTTGATGTCCTGCTCTAAGATAATTATTTCAGTTTCCTGTCTTATGCTCTTTATAAGAAGCTCAGCCTTCTGCTTTACGCTGTTGCATTCCAGTAACGCCTGCTTATCCTCGGACTTTAAAAAGACGTTGAAGATAACCATATCTATAAGCTTTTCAAGATCCTTTTCGTTTACGATGCCGTTATAAAGCTCGGGGGGCATTTTGGGAGACAGGTCGGCATATTCCTTGAAGCATTCTGTAATAGCTCTTATATAAGCCGTCTTTGTGCCGTCGGACAGTCTGTTGACGGGAGCCGCCGCAGGAGTTACCTCCATTACGCTGTGGGGATCTGTGCTGACGGTTCTGTTAAGCTTTGCACGCTGAAGTCCCTGAACAAGCACTCTTACAGAGCCATCGGGAGTGTTCAGCTTTTGTCTTACCTCGGCTATAACGCCAACGGTATAAGGAATAGACATAACCATATCGCCCTGAACAGACTGTTCTCTTTCGGTAACAAGAAACACTCTGTGGTCGTTTTCTATTGCGGCGTTTACCGCATTTATGGATTCCTCTCTTGCTATATCGAAATGCAGTATCATTCCGGGGAAAACTACTAAATTACGGAGTCTTATAGCAGGAAGCTGTATTTTGTTATTTGCCATATCATCTCTTCCTTTCTTTTTTTCTACACTATAGTTTTATATATCTCGTCTATTAATATTATACTATATCAGACGTGCATTTTCAAGTACTTTTTACTGCCACGAAGCTTTCATTAAAATCCAAGCAATGCCTTAAAATGGCTACCCCGCTCTTCAAAATTCTTATAGAAGCCGTAGCTTGCGGCGGCAGGGGACAGTATACATCTTACCCTTGTCACCTGCTTTGCGATTTCTACCGCCATCTTCATATCGTCGGCATAAAGCTTTTCTATATCGGGATTTGTCACGTCCTTTGCCGCTCTTATGCCGCTGTCGGGAAGTATTATAAGATTTCTGACGGAGGTATCACCGTTTAAGAATTCCGCTAATTCATCATAGGATATACCTCTGTCCATACCGCCGATTATCAGGGTATCAGTATCGGGATACGCCTTTAATGCGGCAATTGCAGTCTGGGGAGCTGTGCTGATGCTGTCGTTTATATATTCTGCACCGTTTACTACGCCCACAAATTCAAGTCTGTGGGGCAGTCCTGCAAAGGATGGAAGGGCGGCAAGACATTCTTCTATAGTACAGCCCGCCTTCATAGCGGCACAGAAGGCTATAGCGATATTGTAAAGATTATGCTCACCTTTTAACCTTGTGTTGATTCGGTCAGCGGGTATAAATTCGTCGTTTATGAATATGCCGTTATCCCTTGTACCTATATCGCCACACCCAAAGCCTGCAACGATTGTTTCCGCCTTCGTATCAGCCTTTTCCTTTATCTCATCACCTATGATGAGAGTATCCTTTTCCTTCTGATATTTAAAGATATTAAGCTTTGCACCTGCATAAGCGTCAAAATCCTCATAGTGGTCAAGATGCTCAGGGTAGATATTAAGCAGTACCGATATATCGGGAGACGCCTTGACGTATTCAAGCTGATGGCAGGACATCTCACAGACTATTACCGTGTCATTTTTGAATTCACTCATTCTTTCAAGGGGCGGTACACCGATATTGCCTATAAGCATAGTATCCTTTCCACTTTCCTTCAGGATATGATATATAAGGCTTGAGGTAGTAGATTTACCCTTTGTACCCGTGATACCGATTATTTTGCTTTCGCAGGTCTGTAGGAATATATCCGTCTGGGAGGTTATCTTTTTCTTTATCTCATCAGATACCGAATTTTTAAGACCGATACCCGGAGCCTTCATAATAATATCGCAGTCAGAAAGGCAGGAGAGATAATTTTCACCAAGGCAGAAATTATACTTTTCCGCATTCTCTGTCTGATTTTTTACGTACTCGTTCTTATCGGCAATAGTTATACCTTTACATCCCATATCGGAAATCAGCTTCAGGGTACTTTTACCCTCTCTGCCGTAGCCTAATATTACTACTCTTTTTCCTTCAAAAAAGCTTTTTATTTTATTATACATAAGTAACCTTCTTAGTTTATATTTTAAGGAGTCCTTTAAGCTCCACGGGGATAAAATTATCCTCATCGTAATAGTTATCAAGAGTCTGTGGCTCTGCGGGACACTTATCCATATATTCCTGCAGTAACAAGGGGAGCTTTTCTCCTCTTTTCTTTGCCGCTGTATAAAGGGCAAGGCGTATCTCTTCCTTTGTGCCTACACATTCAAAGGGCTTATCCACGTCCTCGTATACAAGTCCCTCAAACATCGGTCGGAAATCAGCTACCGCAAGCATATCCAGTCCGAAAATATCCACAAGAGCTTCATCGTCCAGGAATGCAGAAAGCAGAATATATACGTAAAGGCACTTTGCACATTTTCCGCACCAGCTATCTGTTTTAGAGCCTAAATTACAGCTCTGGAACACGCTGAAGTATTTAGGATACTGTACGAATTTCTTTGCAATCTGCCACTCGCTCCAGCATCTTAACATACTGAAATACTGTATGCTGTCATCAAGATATTCCGATACGTAATTTCTGAAATCACGCTCAAATTCCGTACTTTTGCTGTACTGGTGATTAATTTTTGTACCCTGTACGTTTGACTCGTTGGCACTGCTCTCGTTGGAAAGGGCGATATATTTAAGTCCTCTGAGGTAGGCAAAGAGATAAGCGGAAAAGGCAACCACCGCAGAAAAGGGAGTATGACCGTTTAAATAGCCGTCGGCATTTCTGTTTAAAAGCTCCTTGTCAATGGTACGGCGCACGCCTTCTATTCTGTCCTCGGAGAAGTCAGCCGTTTTCGCACAGCTGAGAGTCGCACCTCTCGGATTTATGATATAGCACATAGTCTTATCGCGGTAAGGTCTTAAAAGCTCGGCAGTCACAACGCTGTCCTTACCGCCGCCTATCGGGATAAGAAAACCGTCGTGATGCTTTTCGGATTTAAATGCAGGCTTATCGGTATTATCGGGGATAATCTCCATAAAGCTTTCCATATCGGCGTTTATATTATTCTTATAGAAGAACTCGCCAAGTCCGTTGAAGTAGAGCTTTTTCCACCAGTCGCACTGGGCTTTTGTCAGCGTTCCCGCCTTAACTGTTACCTTTTTCGGGCAGGCGCATTTCCAGTAGCTTACAAGCTCCGCCATACCGATATTGAAAATTATATACTGCGCAAAGGGAGTGGGGTTTGTAAGTAATCCCTCCTCGCATTTCCAGCAGGGGCAGAAGTGATAATCGTCTATTGAAAAGTGAAAGGAAAAGCCGTCGGGAGTTATTTCATAGCTATGATATATAAATTCCTTATGGCGCTGTCTTAATTCTTCGTAGGTGTGCATTTCAGTTGTTCTCCTTTATAATTATCGGCTTTGCGGTAAAGTCCGTGCCGCAGGGTTTTCTTTTTTCAAGAGCAAGGGCGTACATATTACCTGCCCTTTCTTCAAGTCTTGCCTGTCTTCCTGCCGTGTCAGAGGTCTTTGATAGTGCAGAAAGGCTGGTATCTATCGGTAACGGGCAGTCCTTTGATAGGGCAAGTATCTCCTTGCCCCTATCGTTCATACCTAAAATTCTTATATACGAGGGCATACTCTTAAGGTCGTTTTTTGTAATACCTAAAAAGGCGCAGAGAATAAGTCTTCTTATTCTTGACATGGTAAAATTCTTTGATTTTATCATCAGCATAAGCTGAGGAAGTGAGGTGGCTGTTCTTGCCGCCTTTACCATACGGTTTTCTATACCGCCGCCTCCGTTGGGTAGCTTTTCAAAGTCGCTTTTTGTCATAGTGCGGAGCTTTGCAAGTATAGCGGTTTCAAGCCTTTCTATAAGGGCGTAGTTTTCATAACCCGAAAAATCGGTGTAACGGGTGACGTCCTCGCCGTTTCTTATCATCTTGCGGAGCTTTGAGGCACTTATCGTATAGTCAAGCTCATCGCTGTCGTGGGCAGCACCGTAGCGCTTTACCGTGACGGGCTCTATAGTACCGCCAGCCATATCCAGCGCTCTTATATATTCTACGCCAAGAATATTATTAGGTCCTGTAAGTATATCTACTACGTCAGGGGTATAATATTCCTCTACCGTCTTTTTCAGGGCGGCAGGATAGGACATTCCGCTTTTCATATAATCAAGGAAGGCATCGCTTTCAAGAGCAAAATGCACAGCACCTGCCGCCTCCTTCAAAGCGGCATCGTTCCCCGTTTCACTACCGAAGCTCAGCATATCAACACAGCCAAGAGAATTTATTATATGCACCGCTCCCCTTGCAAAATATTCTGCACTGGCAAGGCTGAAGGCTACGGGTAGCTCTAATACAAGGTCAGCTCCCGACTTCAGCGCCGCTCTTGCACGCTCGTATTTATCGCATAATGCCACGTCGCCACGCTGGGTAAAATTGCCCGTCATAACACAGACTATATGGGTTGCACCGTGCTGTTTTCTCGTCTGCTCGATATGGTATTTATGTCCGTTATGGAAGGGATTGTATTCACAGATTATAGCGGCTGTTTTCATATTGTCTCCTTGATATATTTTTTAAGAGGATTTTTATTCAGTATACGTTATTTTCTTAACGAAATTTTGTACAAAACAGATAAAAACGGAAAATTTTCGCAGGTTTTATTTAAAAGGGTTGATTTTTCGTTCAATTTGGTTTACAATAGATTAGTAAAATTATATTTCACGAAAGGAAATGAAAAATATGAAAGTTCTCGTTGTAAACGCAGGCAGCTCATCGCTCAAGTATCAGCTTATCGATATGAGCAATGAAGAAGTAATCGCAAAGGGCAACTGCGAATGCATCAACATGGAGGGCGGTAAGATCACCCACAACTACGGCGATGGCAAGAAGTACGAAGAAATGTGCCATTTCCCCTCTCACACAGAAGCATTTGAAAAGCTCGTTGAGGTTCTGACAACAGGCGAAGGCGCTGTTATCAAGGATATGAGCGAAATCGGTGCAGTAGGTCACAGAATCGTGCAGGGTGCCGAAGTATTCCCCAAGGCAGTTATCGTAACTGACGAAGTAATTCAGAAGATTGACGATCTTCAGGAGCTTGCTCCCGTACATAACCACCCACACGCATTAGCTTTATGGGCTTGCAAGAAGGTTATGCCCGCTGAAGTACCTCAGGTAGTAGTATTTGATACTGCATTCCACCAGACAATTCCTCAGAAGGCGTTCATGTATGGTATGCCCTATGAAGTATATGAAGATTTCCACGTAAGAAAGTACGGCTTCCACGGTACTTCCCACCGCTTCGTATCCATGAAGCTCGGTGAACTTCTCGGTGGCAGTCTCGAAGGCAAGAGCGTTGTTTCCTGCCACCTCGGTAATGGTTCTTCCATCACAGCTATCAAGGACGGCAAGTCTGTTGATACTTCCATGGGCTTTACTCCCCTTGACGGTATCATCATGGGTACACGTTCAGGTGCTGTTGATCCCTCCGCTGTTACATACGTTCAGAAGAAGCTTGGTCTTACACCCGACCAGATGAGCGACTACCTCAACAAGAAGTCCGGCTTCCTCGGTCTTTCCGGTAAGTCCAGCGATAACAGAGCTATCACAGCAGGTGTTGCCGAAGGCGACGAAAAGTGCAAGCTCGTATCTGAGATGCTCACCTATGGCATCAAGAAGTATATCGGCTCCTATGCGGCAGCTATGAACGGTCTTGACGCTATAATCTTTACAGGTGGTATCGGTGAAAACGCTCCCGAAGTAAGACAGGCTGTATGCGATGATATGGACATATTCGGCATCAAGATCGATCCCGAAGCTAACCTCATCAGAGGCGAAATCCGTAAGATCTCTACAGAAGACAGCAAGGTTCAGGTTTGGGTTATCCCCACAAACGAAGAGCTTCTTATTGCTCGTGACACACTCGCTGTTGCAGGTCTTGACAAGAATGCGTAATTCTTAAAATTAAAATTTTGATACCAGCAAGGAAAACCTTGCTGGTATTTTTTTATTTCTTGGTATCCTCGGAAACCATACTGGAAATGTGCCTTGCGATAAGCTCCGCACCTTCTCCCGTATTTCCGGTACTGCCGATGTGCATTGCAAGAAGCTCCGCTCCCTGACCGTTCTTGATCTGCTCGCTGACGCCTGAAAGAGATACGAAATTCTTTCTGTCGAACTTTTCAGAAGCCTTGGGAAGAGACTTTGCATATTCCTCTCTCGAAATTTCCTGACGCTGTTCGTAGTTATCGATATAGCTCTTTGCTACGCTGATAATACTCGCATAGCCGGGATCTCCCGAAGCTATGACCTCTGTAAAGAAGTCCTTTACCCTCTTATCGTGAAGCTTTGCCATACAGGTTGCCACGTAGGAATAGGTAGCGGAAAGCTCAGGATTCTTCATAATATTAAGCGAGAAGGTAAGAAAGTCGTTTGTGTTGTGATACCTCAGATAGTTACAAGCGGCTGTAACGCTTGAGTAGTAGTTTTCGGAAATTATCACCTTGTCATCAAGGGTGGTTTCTCCCATAAGAAGTGCCTCTAACATAGGCGGAGTAAGCTCGTCTATACCCTGGGCGCTGGCTATCATATCAGCGTCGGGGTAGCCTTCGCAGAACACGTTGTACTGGGAAGGGATACCCTTTGATTTTGCGGGCTTCGGTGCGCTAATCTTCTTTCTTATAGAAGGGTAGGTATCGGGTATGCGGCAGGCTCTCGTTGAAAGCACCGCACTTATCTCGGATGCATCAAGTACGGAGAAGGGAATCTTGAAGGATTCGGAGCAAAGACCTAAGGTCTGCATTACGCCCTCTTCGTCCTCTGCCTTCCATATATCCTTTACCGGCTGAATCTGTACCGTATAGAAGGGTTCGTCGTTTACCACCGCCGCACAAGCCGCATGGTGTCCCTTGATAAGCACCGAATAGAAGCCTGACAGGTGAAGTGAAAGTCCGAAAAGCTCGTCACCTCTCCTGCATTTCTGCGACGCTTCCATAACGCCTGCCGATTCAAAGGAGACAGGCTTTGCAGTCGGAATAAGGAAGGGGGCGCTGTAGGTCTTGTTTTCGTCTATAAGCTTTATATATCTGCTGCTGCATTTGATCTGCTTTGAAACGCCGTAGCCGGACCAGAAGAACATATTTTCTCCCATTGTCGGATAGCATTTCTGCCAGGACACGGCATAAAGTCCGTCAGGCATCATTTTGAGCAGATTAGGTAAGCAGTATTCAAAAGCCGCACCTGCACACAGCTGATCGTAAACTTCCTTTACAGCGGTATTTATAATGGAGGTCTGAGTCATAGAGCCCATCTCGCATACTATCTTATCTGCATATTTATTACCTGAATTGCCCGAAAAAACCACAACGGGATCATCATAGGCATAAAGGCAGTACATATCATCCTTTGCAGAATTCAGCGGACATATTCCTATTCGGTTGGAGCTGTTCTTTACGGTGAATATAAGTATATCACCGTCATCTGTATTTATATGCTTTGCCGTAACCTCTGGCTGGCGGATAGCCACTGTATATCACTTCTTTCGATAGAATTTCTGATTATTTCTCTGACATATTGAGTGCGAATATTTCCTGAACACGCTTATACTGATGTCCGTTAAGCAGGGATTTCGGTATCCACAGCACCGGCTTGTTGCGTCTTAGCACAATGAACATAGAGCCCGTTTCCATATAGGTATCCCGATTGCTCCATTTTATAATGTTGCAGGCACCGTAAATTTCACTTTCGCAGGCGGAAAAGCCCTCCTCGCATATTGCAAAGGTTACCGTATCCTCGTATTTCTGATACTGCTTCAATATTCCTGCGTATTTTATTCTTGATACCACAAGCATAAACAGATAGGTTATAACCACAGCACCTACTCCGCAGAAGAAGGAGCCTATGGCAAGATACCACCAGTTAAGCTCGTCAAAGCCTACCAGCAGATGGAAGAAGACAAGTGCCGCAATACCGCCCAGTATTCCGACTGTCCAGAGTATTCTGGCGGTCTTTCCTATAAGCAGTAATAAAAGCGAGGACTTTATCTCCTTGGTGCTATACTGTCCCTTGGTGAATATTGCAAAATCGGGGATATCGAAATCAACGTAGAGGCTTTTTTCAGGTAACAGCTCTACGGCATTATGTACCGGTACTCCGTTCATTGCGGCGCAGGACGAGGCTATAGCCTTGGCGCTTAAAAACTGCTTTCTGCTTTCAAATAATTCCGGCTTTATGGTAAAGGAATTTCCATCTGCATTTATTGTAATCACGCTGTCCCCTATACGGACGGAATCCACGTCTGCCCAGTTGCAGACAAAGGGATTTTCGCCATCGGCAGGAACTACTGAAAAGACATCGGCAATAATATACGAGGTGCCGTCGTCGTCCTGCATTATCTGGCCTGAAAGATTGTAAAAGGACATCTTATACCCTCCCACTCTGAAAAATAGATGTATATATATTCAATTATAGCACAATATGAATGAATTTTCTATAGTTTTCAGAATTTTTTTAAAGAAAAAGAACAGAGGTGTGAAAACCTCTGTTCTATACTGTTTATTTCACAAACTGTAACGCCTTTAAGGTGGTATTGCCCGTAAGAGAAACTGTCAGATTTCCCTTTCTCTTGTCGCCGTTTATAGCTTCTGTAATATCAAAGAAGCGTTCTACGTTGACGCTGGGAGGTACAGTCACCTCTGCGATAATTTCTCCGTCGAGCTCAAGAGTCACCTTTCCTTCACCTACTGTGCTTCCGCAGATAAGACGTACCTTATCGCTGTCACCCAGATCACAGGTCTTGAAGATAAGCCCGCCGCCAAGCATATAATGCTCTTCGTCCTGCTTTGAATACTTCATCTTCGTGCCGTACTTGTTATCATAATTTATCGCCTTTGTGAGCTTTGTCATATCTCTTGCAGGAATATCCTCGCCCTTTACGTAAAGAGTAACCGTCTGTCTTATATCAGCGGAGGAAGCACCTGCAAAAATAGTATAGTCTCCGCTTTCGGTACAGAGCTTTTCTCTTGTAACGTCGTAGAATTCAAGGCGGCAAAGCAGAATGTCAAAGGTAAATTCTGCGGTCTCGCCAGCCTTTATAAAGCGTCTTTCAAAAGCACAAAGCTGTTTTAAGGGGCGCTTTACTCTTGCATTTTCGGGATGGAAATATATCTGTACGACTTCGTCGCCGTCGGTATCGGAAACGTTCTTTACTAAAAGCTTTACTACAAGCTTGTCGCCCGTCTGCGCTACCTTCATATCGCTGTACTCGAATTTACTGTAGCTTATACCGTATCCGAAGGGATAAAGGGGAGTTCCCTTATAGTAAAGATAGGTCATATCGTTTTCGATTATATCGTAATCAAGAATGGGAGACAGCTCCTCCTCGCTCTTATACCAGGTCTGTGCAAGTCTGCCTGCAGGGTTATATTCACCGCTTATCACCTTTGCAAAGGCATTGCCAAGCTCAGGTCCTGCGTGGGTGGTATAGATTATAGCAGGAAGATACTCGTTCTCCTCATTTATAGAATAGGGATAGCTTGAAACAAGAGTCATAACAGCATTCTGATTTGCCTCGTAGCAAGCCTTTACAAGCTCTGACTGTCTTTCGGGGAGGCGGAGAGTTTTTCTGTCGTACATCTCACGGGCAACTATCATAGGATCATTACCTGTGCATACTATTACGTAATCTGATTTTTCAGCAACCCTTCCTGCTCTTTCTATACCGCTTTCGATAAGCTCCTCTGTAAAAAGCTTGCCGTCGGTAATTCCAAAAGGTCTGCCGCCGCCGATTTTACCTTCCTCGCCTGTTTCAAGAAGCTTTTTGAAATAGGTGTTGTACTTTACGTATTCTCCGCATTTTTCAGGCTTTAATATCTCCTGGGAGAACCATCTGTAGGTGCCTTCGCTGTCAGCCTTATAGCTTGCCGCCGTAAAGAACATATTGTTGTACATACTGCGGTAGGTTACTTCGTTATGTCCGTACTCGCTCTTTTTGAAGATAGTATGCTCGTTTGCCTCGTCATAAATTGCGGCAACGTTACCCTCGTCATCTACACCGATATATTTGCCGCTGAGCTTTGACTTTATCGCCACCAGATCACAGCCGTCATCATATACCGCATCAGGATAAAGGGAGCGTACACCGTCAAGGATGGTGGTATTGTAGCTTGAATATCCCGTGTACCAGTCCATAAGATTTTCGTTGCCGTTGATACCGATAACAGCAATGCTTCTGCCCTTTGCAAAGGGGAGAATGCCGTTATTTTTCAGCAGTACCATCTGCTTTAACGCCGCTTCGTGATTGAGTGCCTTATGCTCGTCGCAGTCCATAACGCTTTCGTCAATATCAGCGTAGGGGCTTACCTCGTCAAACTCGCCTAATCTGAAACGGGCAAGCAGGCTGTTATAAACGCTCTTGTCAATATCCTCTTCGGTAAGTATGCCGTTTTCAAGTCCGTAATGTGCCGCCGCTATGGCAAGTGTATAGTCATCGGTCATAAGGTCTGTGCCGTTGCGGAAGGCAAGTGCCAGAGTTTCCGCATGGCATTTGCCGTATCTGTGACTGGTTACGTTCTGGGAAAAGTCGCCACCATCGGTTACTACAAGTCCCAGTCCCCAGACCTTTTTCAGGATATTTTCAACGTCGGGGTTTATCATACCCGGTACGCCTGACAGCTCGTTATAGGCGGTCATTATGCCGTAAGCTCCGCCCTCGGTAATAGCAGGCTTAAACGCCTGATAATAATATTCGTGCTTGGTTCTCGGCTCGATATTGGCGTCGCAGTTGCCTCTGCCCTCTTCGTTATTGTTGGCACAGAAGTGCTTTAACGTAGGGATGCTCATAAGATATCCGCCTTTTGCACCAGCCATACCCTTTGTATATTCCGCAGACATTCTGCCTGTGAGGTAAGGATCCTCGCCGTAGGCTTCTTCATTTCTGCCCCATAAGGGATTACGGCACATATCAACGGTAGGTCCCCATAAATTGAGGTGTCCACTGGGGTGACGGTTATTTAAAACCCTCGCTTCCTTACCTGCAATCTCACCTAATTTAAACATCAGCTTATCATCAAACATCCCTGACATACCGATAGGCTGGGGCAGTACGGTGGTAGGCTCTTCAGCACGTCTTGAAACGTAGCCTCTTGCGACCTCTGCGCCTACAAACCATTCCTTTATTCCGAGTCTTTCAACGGGGAGCTGATGAGTCGAAAGGAGGCCTATCTTCTCCTCAAGAGTAAGCTCGCTCATAAGCGCTCTTGTGCGTTCTTCCATTGAAAGTGCAGTATTTTTCCATTTTTCCATAATAGTAAAATTCCTTTCGGTATTATTGGGATTGTTTTAATATCGTAGCTTTAGTTTAACATATGTAATCGTTTCCGTCAATAGGCGGAATGAAAGAAGATAGAAATTTACTATTTTAAAAATATATTGTACAAATTGCGGTTTATCGGGGAAATGTACCAATAAAAATTGCGATGATTTATGCGGGGCGTCCGGGAGGCCGCCCCCTACATTTCCCCTATAAATTTTTGTGGGCAAGGCATTACAAATCCCATTTTCATCGGTATTTATGGCAATATTATCACAATATTATAAACTACGCCCCGCCGCCGAAGGCGGAATTGGGAGCGGCGGCACGCCGTCAAATTTCAATTCAACAACAAAAAGGCGTTCATTGAACGCCTTTTAAAAACTATTAACCGCCCAGGGCGATTGGTCTGCAACTTTGTAAAATTCTGCATATCCGCAACTTTTCCCCAAACACTCCGGACAGCAAACCGCTTTAAGCTGTGACAGATAAAATTTTTCCGCTATTGCCGCCGTAGTAACAATTTTTCAGAAACTCCTTCAGCTCTTCCCTGCTATCAATAATCGTATCCCCGACTTTATACCCGTCCTCTGTTTTGATTATATCAGTGTCGCCACCTACAGTTCTTACTTTCACAGCTTCGTTTGTATCAAGTCTGCCAAGCAGATCATCGACGGAGATACTTTCCGTACCTTCGAGAAATTCGCTCTTGTGCTTGTCGCAAAGATCAATATCCACAGAGCCTATAAGCATTCTGTTTGCTTCTCCCGATATAAGCTTATCAGCGCCGCAATGATTACAATAAAAGCCCTGATTACAAGCGGTAAGCATACCGAGGCAGAGCAAGGCAACAAGTACAAAGCTTAGTTTCTTTTTCATAAGAATACCTCCAGTTTAACAAAAGTCATTTTCCGTTTGTTCATAAAAGAAATCGTTCAGCATATCCCAGCTTTTACGTTCGTCGGGGATATTCTTCGCAATTTCTTCAAACCTGATTACAGCCTCATCAAGAAAATCGTTTATCTCCTTTATCGGCTTTATAATGCCCTTTTCAGGCATATTCATCTTTATATCAAGAAGTCGGTTCACATGCGGCTTCAGATATTCAGGCAGTACCGCCCCTGCCAGCTCATCAAAAAGCACCGGTGGCGGAGTCTGTTTTTCGTACATCCACATACACGCCAAGACAGGTCTTAAAGCGTAGAAGTACTTTTTCGGTATCACCTCTTCACCCTGAAGGAATACTTTTATATTTTTCTTTGCCATACCAAGATAGTGGCACATACCCTTTTTTACCGAAAAATATTCCTTCATAAGAGGAGCGAGCTTATTTTTGAAATCTGCATCATAATAGCATATCGGTGAGCCGAGCCATTCAAAGAGAGTCGGGTTTGAGCAGTAAAGAAGTCTTAAGGTCTTATCAAGATCCCATCCATTCACGTCCCAGGTATCGTCGATAGGCAATTCTATCACGTCCCGTTGCTCATTCAGTTGCAGGTAATCACGCCTGTGGCGTTTATAGATAAATCGCACGTCGTAATCACTGTCGGGAGAAGCAAAGCCCCATGCCCTGCTACCTGATTCTACCGCATATAATATCTTTATATTTTCATCCTTTTCTATTTCCTTCAGCTTTTTCGGAACAAGGATATTCATTTCCTGCTGTGTGATATGGCTCACCTCTTTTTTATCCGTTTGTGGTTATTATATCATAACCGCAAGGTTATGGTATAATCGTCCGATCCGCAGGAAGCAAATCTCCGATTTGCGAATCTGCGAGGACAATTGAAATAAATATATAATAACCACATGTGGTTATTATATCATAAAATTCAACGTTGTGCAAGAAAAACCTTAATCTGATTACCTATCAGACAAAAACAACCCGTGCTAAATAGCACGGGCGGTTTCTTATTTATCAGTTATACTTTTCAAGCCAGATGCTTGCAACGTCGAGAGCCTCGTAGAGGCTTCCTCTTTCGCTGGTCTTTGCAATAAGCTCGGTTACGGGTACTGTGGGATCTGTGTGCATGAGCTGAACTCTTGTCTTATCAGCAATTTCAAGATCCTTGACCTTGCGTGTAGATAAGATTGTCAGCATAGCTACAAACTTATCTGACATATTGCCGAAATAAAGCTCGTTACCCTTTCTCACAAGGGGAAATCCCTTATAGCTGAAAAATTCCTGCTGTGTCATATATACCTCCACCGCCGCACAAACGGTGTTTATAAAGCAATGCCCGTGTGCGATTATTTCGGGCTTGCCGTGAAGTGCCGTTATCAGAAGTCCTGATAGATCTCGCCACCGTTAATCATAGCGTCCAGATTCTGCATAAGTCTTGTGCAGTACATCTGACGTACCTTGTATCTTACGTCGCCGTTTACAACGATGATGCAGGTTCTGTCCTGCTCGGAGGAATAGAATTCCACCACGTCATCCTGTCTGTTTTCTTCACGATAATCGTAGCTGAAGCCACCTAAGAATTTATTATCGGGAGTGAGGGGATCGTTGTATAATTCCTCTGCGTATGCCGCTATAAGATACTGATAGAAGCTCTTGAACTTTGCCTTATCAGAAACGGGCTTGCCATCGTATTCGATGCTGTTTTCGTCAGCGTCACCAACGATAGTGAATACGAATTCCTCGCCCTCGGCATTCTTTATCGTTACGTCATCCACATAGTAGATATAGGGCATAAGGAAAAGTCTGTGAAGGATAGCTTCAGGCTCTACCGTAAGCCAGGGGAGGCTGTCGGGAGCGAATACGTATATAACGTCCTTGTCTGAAAGCATACCGTAATAGCCGATTACAGTCTTTGCTTCCTTGCCCGTCTCCTCATTTGTTTCGATATGATAGAGGGGAGCGCCGATATAGAGCTTTGTGACCTCGCTGCCGTTCTTTACCATAGTTACCGTACCTGAGGGAGAATCAAAGCCGTACTTTTTCTTATCCTCCTCCGTAGGCTTTACAGCTACGGCGTCGGTAGCGGAAATGCCGAATAATCCGTATACTACGTCCATATCCTTTTCATCGTCCGCAAGGGCGTTATTATGGCTGGACATTGCATATGATACGTATACCTCCTTGAATTCCTTGTCAGGCTGTTCAGGGAGCTTATCGAGAACTAAATCCTTATCGAAGTCAGGTCTTTCGATACGGACACGGTCCACAGAATCGTTCTGAGAGTCGTAGGTGGGAACAAGTTCTGAAAGCTGAACGTAGTCAAGCTCCTCAGTAAAAGCAAAGGTAAGCTTGCTGTCTGATACAAGGTAAACCGTATTGCTGTCCTCTGTCTTGAAGTACCACGCCTTTTCACCTAAATTCTTCATACCGACGATGCATTTTACCGGCTCGTGCTTGTCATCCTTGAAGGTCATTGAGATGGTTGCCGTAGGCTTATCAAAGCCGTACCTTGCAAGATCCTGAGCATTCTCCTCGACCAGCATCTTAGCCTCTATCGCACCTGCGTTATCCATTGCCGTACCATAGGCGGTATTATCGCCGTATTCCTCGGGGATATCCTTTGTGCCCCACTTCTGGCTGCCTAAACGGTCAATGGTGAACTCGTCTGTTTCGTTCTTTATTGTAAGGGAAAGTATATCGTCCGTTTTATAGGAGAATACAGACACCTTTGTTGACTGCTCGGAGGAGGTACTACTTGTCACGTCCTCCACGGGATTTGTAAGCACGAGAGCAAGGGTTGCGGCACCGAGTACCGCAATTCCTGCCGCTGATGCTATAAGAATTTTTGCGTTCTTTTTCATTTGTTATCCTCTTATATTACTTGTGGATTCTTCTTGCCCAGATGATGATACCTGCAACGATAAGTGCAAGGGGAAGAATTGCTATAAAGATAACCACTAAAGTTGTCTTCTGTGCCTGTGTGATTTCATAGGTAGTTGACTGGTATGACTTGGGAGTGAGTGTGATGCCCTCTTCCTTGTCACAGCTTACGTTGAAGATGTTCATAATGAACTGAGCGTTATTTACCTGAGGAGAGGTGAGGAAGGAAACGTTAAGAAGCTCCATACCGCCAAGGGTAATTATACGGCTTGAAACGGGGATATTACCACCCTCGAATCTTGTCTTTGCAGACTGTACGATAACACCGTAGGATTTTCTTACGTCATCTTCGCCGGGTTCCCAGTTGTCGCCTGCATCCTGAGGTTTTATAACTGCGCCTGAGTGAGTAGAAAGAAGAATCTGCGTCTGCATATTGCCATAGCCTTCCCACTTAGGGATAACTGCGCCAAGGTTGTCACCGTGAATAGGTGAATCGTTGGTGAGCACGTCGTAGTCAGAGCTTTCAAGCTTTAACACCTGATAGGTTCTTCTTGTCTGATAAGCGTACTTGTCATCAGTCTGATAGAGCAGTCCCTTTTCTACCTTCAGTCCCCAGTCGTCAAGGAGACCGTCGATGTTGGGAGAATCGCCAAGCTTGGGGTTAGCGGCATAAATGAAGTTCTTACCGAACTTGCCGTTGTTGTCAAGCCAGGTATCGATCTTGTTGATTACCTCTACAGAATAATCCTTGGTAGGACCAAAGCTGAATACGAAGGTGTATTCCTCGCTTATCTTATCTGTAAGAGTGATGTCGATTTCTTCAATAATATAGCTGTTCATATTGAGCAGCTCTTCAAGTACCTGATTCTTTGTTTCGCCGAAGCCTGTAAGTACGGCTACCTTTATGGGGTTCTTATCGGAAACGTTCATAATTGCAGATACCGTTGCCTGCTCACAGTTTGCTTCTACCTTGTCTATCTGGTAGTAGCCGTACTGTAAATACTGCTGGTTATAGGTAATTGCCAGATAATCCTCCTGAGTCAGCACCTTTACACGCTTTGTGCTTTTGCTTTCTACAAGTATCTGGTTTGAGGAGATAGTCTCCTTATAGTTTGCCTGGAAGCCGGGATTTGAAATAACGTCCACGTAGTTTAAGGTGAATCTGTCATTGCAATTTGCAATCTTTTTAAGAATTTCGTTGGTCTGATAGAAATACTCGCCTGCGCCCGTGAATTTACCCTCTTCGTTTGTAACGGTGATAACTATATCGTCCTCCACCTTTGAAAGGTATTCTGCGGAGCTGTCTTCTATCGAATAAAGACCTGAATCGGTAAGGTCGGCCTGTACGGAGAATCTTTCGCCGAGCAGGGTTATTACCACGTTTATAAGTACTACTATTGCGATGCAGATAACTGTGAATAATACGGATAAGCCGCCGTATTTCAGCTTCTTGTTTCTGAAGGGGTTTACAGAGCCTTTGCCCTTTGCCTTCTTTTCTGTTTTCACAGCTTCTTCTGATGCGATATTTTTCTTTTCGTTGTTACTCATTATATTACTCCTTTCCTTAGATTACGCCCAGCGCTTCTTTTCAAGCACTCTGACGGTGAGGAATAAGAATATAAAGGTTACGCTTAAGAAGAAGATAACACTTGATAAACTGAATATTCCGTTTGTGATTTCTGCATATCTTGAATAGATGGATATACTGCCAAGAACTGTTTTTACAATACCTGAGGGTATCATTCCGATAAGGGTATCAAGAAGGAGTACCATAAGGTTAATGAAGAAGCCACCGATTGCGGCTATCATCTGGTTTTCGGTAAGTGCGGATACGAAAAGTCCGCCTGATACGAAGATACCGCCGAGTAGTAAGAGTCCTAAGGTATTGCCCCATATAGGAAGCCAGGAAACCTTTGCAAAGCTGGACATTACAAAGCCATAAACGGGCATTACTGCAACGCCTGCCGCAAAGATAGCGTATGCGGCTAAAAACTTGCCCATTACGATACCGAAAAGGCTTATGGGTGCCGTTAAGGTCAGCTGGTCTGTCTTCTGCTTCTTGTCCTCGGACAGAAGTCTCATTGTAAGTAAGGGTACGAACACCATAAGTACAATAAACATCAGAAGGAATGCGGTTGATAAATCGGTTGTTCCCATCTCAAGGGAGAACATCCAGAAGAATATGCCTGAAAAGGCGTAGAAGATAGCAAGGAACACATATCCTAAAGGAGATGTGAAATATGCTTTCAGCTCTCTTTTAAATATTGCAAGCATTTTTTATTTTCTCCTTTCGTGTTACTTTTTCTTGCTCTTTTGGTTGCTGTCGTCGTCTACGTTGCCGTAGATGTCACCGGTGGTTATCTTGAGGAATATTTCTTCAAGAGTAAGCTCGCTGGACTTCATCATAAGTAAGGGGTAATTTCTTGACGCAAGGCGCTTTGAAACCTCTCGTCTTATATCGTTGCCTTCCTTGGCGTTGAGATAGAACTCGCTTACGCCCGGCTCTACGTTTTCTCTGTTTATGCGTACGTCCTGCATATTGGGAATAGTAGATAAAAGCTTTCTGATTTCGGCAGGGTTGCCCTCTGCTCTTACGATAAGCTTGTGATCGCCTGAAAGGTTCTGTACCAGCTTGTCTGAAGTATCGTTTGCTACAAGCTTGCCACGGTTGATAATGACTATCTTGTCGCATACTGCCTGAACCTCAGGGAGGATATGGCTTGATAATATAACCGTGTGATTCTTACCGAGCTTTTTGATAAGAGAACGAATCTCGATTATCTGCTTGGGATCGAGACCTACCGTAGGCTCGTCCAGGATAAGCACGGGAGGATTTCCTACCAGTGCCTGGGCAAGGCCCACACGCTGCTTGTAACCCTTGGAAAGGTTCTTGATAACACGGTTTTTTACCTCTGTTATCTTTACAAGCTCGCATATCTCACCTAAGTGGGATTTTATCGGAAGCTTGCACTTCTTGAGGCTGTAAACGAACTTTAAATATTCCATTACAGTCATATCAAGATAAAGGGGAGGCTGTTCAGGAAGATAGCCGATGAACTTTTTAGCCTGTACAGGATCCTCAAGAATATCGATACCGTTTATAAGTGCCTGTCCCTCTGTGCTGGAAAGGTAGCCGGTAAGGATATTCATAGTTGTCGATTTGCCTGCGCCGTTGGGTCCTAAGAAGCCGAGTATCTCGCCCTCTTCTGCGGTAAAGGATACGTTATCCACCGCAGTTTTAGAGCCGTAGCGCTTTGTAAGATTTTTAACCTCGATCATTGAACTGCTCCTTAATTGAAGTTTTTGTCCGCTTCGGACTTTATCCTTATAAGTTTAAACTGTCAAGGTGAAACCTGTGTGACAGCAAGGTGTTTTATTTCTGTGCTGATAATTTATCCCTGTGAAGCTGTTCTTTAAGAGCTTCAACGCCGTCGAATTTTCTTTCGGGGCGGATAAAGGACAGCAGACTCACCTTTACTTTCTGTCCGTATAAATCTCCGTCAAAGCCTAAAATGTGGGTTTCGGCAAGAGGTTTATTCTTATAGTTTACCGTGGGCTTTACCCCTATATTTGTGATAGAGGGATAAACCCTGTCACCTATGAAGGTGATGCTTTTATATGCACCGAAAAGTGGTGTGACCATATTTTCGGGATACATCTGATTTATTGTGGGATAGCCGAGGGTTCTGCCAAGGCGGTTGCCGCTTATAACCTCCTCGTAAATGGAAAATTCATAGCCTAAAAGCTTGTTTGCCTTTTCCACGTCTCCGTTTTTGATAAGGTTCTTTATGACTGTGGAATGTATGATACAGCCATCCTCACTGAAGGGAGGGATTATTATAACGTCTATCCCGTATTTTTCGCATATTTTTTTAAAACCTGCGGCGTCACAGTCAGCACCTGCTCCGAGTCTGAAATCAAATCCATACACAACGAGCCTTGCGTTCATTATCTTAATAAGAATCTTCGTTACGAAATCCTCGCCCGTGTAGTTTCTGACCGTATCAAAATCGGGAGAATAGATATACTCCACTCCTGCCATATCAAGAAGACTGAGCTTCATATCGTTGGACAGAAGATTTTCTATCTTTTCTCTTTTCGGCAATGCCGTGTCGCTGTGGAAGGTAAACATGGCAGAATGCAGTCCTTCCTTATGGAAGGTTTCCATTACTACCTGAATATGCCCTAAATGAAGTCCGTCAAAGAAGCCCAGAGCGACTGCCGTAGGTGGTAGCGGTATTAAATTATCGGTAATATCTATCAATGCTCTGCCTCTTTTCAAAAGCTTAATTCAGTACATTAAGGTATTTTATCCTGATACCCGCCTCGCTGTCAGTATACGCCGTTCCTAAAAATACGCCTGCGCTGTCATAGACGGAAAGGTCGGTATTTTCGGGATAGCTTATATTCATTCTGGCGGTATCAAGCACAACACCGTTCATAAACATTTTTCTCTGCTTGTCGTTAAGGGTAATCTTCTCATATCCTGAAAACAGTCTTTCGGTGGGAATGATGAGCTTTTCTATATCGTCGGGAGTCATACTGCGGACAGCCTCGAGCTCTGTGCACTCTTCAAGAGTAAAGCCGTTTGAAAGCGTTCTCTGAAGGCTTGTCATAACTCCGCCCGTACCAAGCTTTGCACCTATATCGCTTATTATGGTACGGATATAGGTTCCCTTTGAGCAATGGATATCAAGCACGCCCATTCTTTTCTTTTCGTCATAGCTTAAAAGCTCTATCGAATGTACGGTTATCGGTCTTGCCGCTCTTTCTATCTCAATGCCCTGCCTTGCAAGCTCGTACAGCTTTTTCCCGCCCACCTTTACGGCGGAATACATGGGAGGCGTCTGCATAATATTTCCCTGCATGGAATTCACTACAGCCATCAGCTCGTCCCTGCTGACTGCCTTGTCATTCTCCGTCAGCAGTTTTCCCCATATATCCTCGGTTTCTGAGGTAACACCAAGCTTAAAGCCTGCCACGTACCTCTTGTCAAGGGAGGGTAAAAGGTCGGCTGTTTTTGCCGCTCTGCCAATGAATATCGGCAATACGCCGGTAGCCATTGGATCGAGAGTGCCGCCGTGACCTATTTTTCTCGTACCTGCCGCCCTTCTCGTTATAGCAATAACGTCGAAGGAGGTGAAATCCTGAGGCTTATTTATACAGATCACTCCGCAAAGATTATTGGGATTATCGATTCTGCTCATATCTGTTCTACCGCTTTTTCAAGCACAGGGAGTAGCTTTGCCTTTACAAACTGCAGATTGCCCTCTATAGTACAGCCTGCCGCTCTTGCGTGACCGCCACCGCCGAACACTGCGCATACCTCTGCGGCATTTATCTGCTCGGTGCTTCTCATAGAAATCTTGAACAGATTTTCGCCCTTCTGCTTTACCGTAACTCCGAGGATAACGCCCTCTATCTGACGGGGCAGACTTGCAAGTCCGTTAAAGTCCTCGGCATCGACTCTGTCGCTGAATTCGTTCATAATATCAAGAGTCAGCCATACGATAGCTATTTTATCCCTTCCCGTAAACTCGATGTCACGGAGAATCCTCTGCTCAAGCTCTATCCTGCCCTTTGATTTAAGATCGAAAAGCTGGTAGTTTATATCTCCGTAGGGGAAATCATAAGCCATAAGCTCCCCTGCTATTCTGTGGGTACGGGAGGTGGTATTGGTGAACTTGAAGCAGCCCGTATCGGTTGCAATACCCGTATAGAGGCAGGAAGCTATTTTTCCATCAAGCTCCGCTCCCATCTCGATAGCTATTTCATAGATAAGCTCGCAAGCCGCCGCCGCATCCGGATCGACGAAGGTATACTGTGCGAACTCCTTACGGGATTCGTGATGATCGATAGCAAGCAGGATCTTATCGCCGTACTGCTCTTCAAGAGCGCCCAGCAGCTTTGTATCCGCCACGTCTACGCTGACTATTGTCTTTTCGGTAAATTCCTGCTGTATAACCGAATCCTTAAGGAACTGCATACGGCTTACAACGGGATCGGCACAAAGCACCCTTGCTCTTTTGCCCATCTTCTGGAGTATTCCGCAAAGTCCGTAGCCACAGCCTAAGGTATCTCCATCGGGATTTGCATGGCACAGAATAAGAAAATCATCATTCTGAAGGAGTATCTGCGCCGCTTTTTTCTTGTCTGTCAACATCCGCTAATTTCCTTCCTGTGTCTGTTATTCTTCTGCCGTATCATCGTTATCTCTTTTAGGAAGCTTGTCAAGCATCTCGCTTATATGCTCGTAATAATCAAGAGAGTTGTCAGGCAGAAAGATAAGCTCGGGAATTTTTCTCATTTTTATACGCTGATTGATTCTTTTCTTGAAGAAGCCCTGGGCTGTCTTCAGACATTCTACAGCGTCTGCTGTCTTTTCTCCACCCTCAAGAGAGGATATATAGACCTTGCAGTAGGACAGATCGTTTGTAAGCTCGCAATGGGAAACGCTGACCAGTCCGTTTGCGATACGGCTGTCCTTTATGTCACGGAGGGCAACGGATATTTCACGCTTTATATCCTCCGAGAGTCTGCTGATATTGAAATTTGCCATTTTACACCTCTTTACTGTGTTTCCCTTGCCGTCCCGGAATATACGGGACAGCAGTGAAAACTACCGTCGGGTTAATCTCTGTATTCTTCTGTTATGAACGCCTCGAAGATGTCGCCTTCCTTGATGTCGGTGAACTTTTCAAGGGTGATACCACATTCATAGCCTGCGGCTACTTCCTTCACGTCATCCTTGAAGCGGCGCAGACCTGCAATCTTGTCAACTGCAAGAATGATACCGTCACGGACAACTCTTACTTCGCCGTTTCTCTGTACCTTACCGTCAAGCACGTAAGAGCCTGCAACTATACCGACGCTGGAGAGCTTCATTACCTGTCTTACCTCTACACGTCCCGTATCTACTTCTCTGTACTTGGGAGCAAGCATACCCTTCATAGCGGTTTCGATTTCTTCTATAGCGTCATAAATTACTCTGTAAAGTCTTACGTCGACGCCGTCACGCTTTGCATTTTCTGCAGCGGCGGGATGAGGTCTTACGTTAAAGCCTACGATAATGGCGTCGGAAGCACGGGCGAGCATAACGTCGCTTTCTGTTACGGCACCTGCGGCACTGTGGATGATTTCTACTCTTACTTCCTCGTTGGAGAGCTTTGCAAGAGACTGGGAAACCGCTTCTACAGAACCCTGAACGTCAGCCTTTACGATGATGGGAAGCTTCTTCATAGAGCCTTCTTCAATCTGTGAGAAGAGGTTGTCAAGGCTTACCTTCTTGTAAAGCTTGAACTGTTCTTCCTTGGCTTCGAACTTTCTCTTTTCTACAAGCTCTCTTGCGAGTCTTTCATCTTCAACTACCGCAAAGTCGTCGCCTGCGCTGGGAACCTCTGAAAGTCCCATGATCTCAACGGGAACAGAAGGACCTGCAACCTTTACGGATCTGCCCTTATCGTCTCTCATAACTCTTACTCTACCGAGTGCAGTACCTGCGATGATGATGTCGCCTGAGTGGAGTGTACCTGACTGAACAAGGATAGTTGCTACCGCACCTCTGCCCTTGTCAATCTTAGCTTCGATTACTACGCCCTTTGCAAGCTTGTCGGGATTAGCCTTAAGCTCAAGTACGTCTGCTGTGAGATTTACCATTTCAAGCAGATCGTCCATACCCTCGCCGGTCTTTGCAGATACGGGTACGCAGATAATATCGCCGCCCCATTCTTCACATACAAGGCCGTGTTCCGTAAGCTCCTGCTTTACCTTTTCAGGGTTTGCAGTAGGCTTATCCATCTTATTTATCGCTACGATTATCTGAAGGTTTGCCGCCTTTGCATGGTTTATAGCTTCTACCGTCTGTGGCATGATGCCATCGTCAGCCGCTACAACGAGGATTGCAATATCTGTAGCTAAAGCACCTCTTGCACGCATTGCTGTAAACGCTTCGTGACCGGGAGTATCAAGGAAGGTAATATCCCTGTCGCCCGCCTTTACTCTGTAAGCGCCGATATGCTGTGTGATACCACCTGCTTCTCCGGCTGTTACGTGAGCGTTTCTTATTCTGTCAAGGAGTGAGGTCTTACCGTGGTCAACGTGTCCCATTACTACTACGACGGGTGAACGGGGCTGGAGATTTTCATCGGTGTCCTCTACCTCTTCAAAGAGTCTTTCTTCGATGGTTACAACTACTTCCTTCTCTACCTTTGCACCAAGCTCTTCTGCTACGATGCAGGCTGTATCAAAGTCGATAGTCTGGTTTATCGTAACCATTACGCCAAGACCGAAAAGCTTCTTGATAACCTCAGCCGCCGTTACCTTAAGGCGCATAGCAAGCTCGGATACGACGATCTCATCGGGAATCTGCACTTCAAGCTGCTTCTTTCTCGCTCTTTCAAGCTCAAGACGCTTCATCTTCTGCGCCTCGGTTTCCTTCTTCTTGCTGAACTGCTGCTGCTTGCCCTTCTGGGACTTCTGGTTTATCTTCTGCTTTCTTGAATAGTTATCGTTCTGCTGTCTGCCACCCTCGTGACTTGCGATAGATTCGTACTTTTCGTTGTACTTATCAAGGTTTACGTAGCTACCTCTTGTATCAACGTGCTTTGTAACCTGCTCACCTCTCTGTACCGCTTCGCCCTTTACGTGCTTTGTGGGTGGTGCGTTCGTCTTGATATTTGCAAGGTCGATAACAGGCTGTACAGGCTTTGCTTCAGGCTTTGCGGGACGCTTTACGTCACGTCTGTCAGCTCTGTCGCCTCTGTCATTTCTGTCAGCTCTGTCATTCTTATCAAACTTTCTTTCGCCCTTATCAAACTTCTTGTCAGACTTTTCACCCATAGGCTTTCTGTCGGACTTTTCAAATCTTCCTTCTGCCTTTGCGGGTCTGTCTGTCTGAGGCTTTCTATCTGTCTTTTCCGATCTTTCAGCCTTTGCAGGTCTGTCGGACTTTGCCTCTTCCTTCTTTACGGGCTTTTCTGTCTTTTCAGGCTTTGCTTCTGCCTTGGGTTCTGCCTTTGCAGGCTTTTCAGCCTTAGGCTCTTCCTTCTTTACGGGCTTTTCTGCCTTTACTTCTTCCTTCTTGGCAGGCTTTTCTTCCTTCTTTGCTGTTGCGGAAGCGAAGTAAGCGTTGAAGTCCTTTACCTGATTGCCCTGTGAATATTTTTCCAGCACAATAGTAACCTCTTCTTCTGTAAGAGAAGCCTGTGCTTTCTTCTGTACGTCAAAGTATTCCTGCACTGTTGCAGTGATGTCGGCAACGGGTATATTCAGATCCTTTGCCAGCTCGTTTACACGATATTTTTTATCCATTAACTAATCCCCTTTTTAGGTCAAATATTAAGTTTTCTATTTCAACATAGTGAGGCTTTTATACAGGCCTTCATCTAAGATTGCGATAATTCCCGTTCTTTTTCCGAGAACGGATTTTATTTCGTCCATACCGGCATCTGATTTAAACAGCGCCGTGCCGTATTTCTCACACGTAAAGGTTATCTCCTTCAGCGTCTTTTCTGAAATATCCTTTGCAAGAGCGACTCCGCACACCTTCGACTTGGGACTCTTTATCTCCTCGCATACCGGATCGAAGCCGTATATCAGCTTTCCCGCTCTGCGGCAAAGTCCAAGCGTACTCAAAAACCTTGTCATAACGTGTCCTTTCTTATTCGCCCTTTTCAAGCTGTTTCAATAATTCAAGATATATCTCTTCGGGTACCGCACATTTAAGGGAACGTTCAAGTCCTTTTTTCTTCTGTGCAAGCTCTAAACATTCCTTACTGTGACACACGTAAACGCCTCTGCCGGATTTTTTACCTGAAAAGTCTATACAGATTTCGTTTTCGGGAGTATGAACAACTCTTATAAGCTGTTTCTTTTCCTTCATCTCGTCACAGCCTGCGCACTTTCTCACAGGTGGTTTTCTGACTGCCAAAGCGACACTTCCTTTCATTATATATTTAATGCCGTTTTTTCTCCGTTATTACTCGGAATCCTCGCTGTCGCCTTCAAAGAAGCCGCTTTCGGGACGGATGTCTATCTTATAGCCTGTGAGCTTAGCCGCAAGCTTTGCATTCTGTCCCTTGTTGCCGATTGCGAGGGAGAGCTGATTGTCGGGAACGATTGCCGTACAGCTCTTTACTTCCGGATCGGGAATATCTACGCTGATAACGTCGCTGGGCTTTAACGCCTGCTTGATGAATTCTGCGGGATCCTCGCTGTAGAATACAACGTCCATCTTTTCACCTGCAAGCTCTTCGCATACCTTGCTGATTCTCTGTCTGCCGGGGCCTATACAAGCACCGAGAGCGTCAACGTCGGGGTTGTTGCTGATAACCGCAACCTTGGAGCGCATACCGGGTTCTCTGCTTATTGCCTTTATTTCTACCGTGCCGTCAAAGATTTCGGGTACTTCGGATTCAAATAAGCGCTTTACAAGTTCTTTTCTGATTCTTGAGATCTTGAGTGCGGGCTTGTGGTCTGTCTTGGATACGCCGAAAACGTAAACCTTTACCATATCGCCTACGTTAAGCACCTCTCCGGGAATCTGTTCCTTCTTGAAAAGAGGAACCTCGTTGCCCTGAAGGTCTACCGTAACGTTGCCTGTCTTGGGATCTGTGCGGACAACGGAAACCGTAACCGCTTCGTCCTGAAGACCGCCCCACTGTTCTACAAGCTGTTCTCTTTCTACTTCCTTGATGCCCTGCTTGATAATCTGCTTTGCAGACTGAGCTGTGATACGTGCAAAGTGCTTTGTGTCAACCTTGATCGTCACCATATCGCCGTACTTCAGCTTCTTACGGGTGTGCTTTGAAGCCTCTTCAAGAGTAATCTGGTTTGCAGGATCTTCTACCACCTCACAAACCTCCTTGCGGATAGCTACCTCAAATTTGTTCTTTTCAAGGTCGATGTCGAACTTTACGTTCTCACAGCCCTGAAAATCCTTCTTGATGGCGTTCATGAGAGCTGTCTGTATCTTTTCGATCAGTACAGAAGGCTCCATACCCTTTTCCTTTGCAAGCAGTGTCAGTGCTTCAAAAAGTTCTGTTGTGTTGCTGTTTGCCATTTTTGCGTTATTCCTCCATTGTATTTTTCTTATTTGACTTTATTAATATTTTCTTAAAGATTAAGCGCTATTCTTCTGCACTTTGCGGTATTGAAGGTCATTTCTTCCTTCTCGGTCTGCATTGTGAAATCGCCCGTAGCTTCGTCGTAGGAAACAAGCTCACCGTTAAAATAAACGGTCTTTCCGTTTTCATCCCTTGTGGTGACCTTTATCGGCTGTCCCGTCATTTTTTCAAAATGGAAGGGCTTGCGGAGAACTCTGTCAAGTCCCGGTGAGCCGACCTCCAGTATATCGATAAGCTCTAAACAAGGTAGCTTATCAACAGCCTCGTTGAGCGGTGCGGTTATTTCCTCACACTCGGTATCGTCAATGCCGCCGTCTTCCTTATCGAAGAGTATCTTGAGCGACCACATTGCGCCCTCTTTTTCAAAGATGACGTCCCACAGCTCGTAGCCGTAACGGTCTATTATCGGAGCTACAGCGTCAAGAGTGAGCTTTTCCACGTATTCCGCCTGATTCTTTTTTCCGCCTTTTTCTTTAGCCAATTAACTGCCTCCTTTTCAAAAAAGCCCATATATAAACTAAAGACCGAGATGAACTCAGTCTTTAGCCTAAAATATTCTACTGTAGTATTATAGCACCCGAAACGGCTTTTGTCAAGGGTTTGCGCAAATTTTCCGCATATTTTCTGAAAATCACAGCATTTCGCAAGCCACTCTGTTTTTACCGCTGTTTTTCACCTTGTACAGCAGGGCGTCGGCACCGTCGAAATACTCTGCATAGCTGTCGGTATTTTCCGACCAGACAACACCCACGCTGCATTTTATCATATGATTTTCGCCTCTTATCAGGGTATGCTCAAGCTTTGTCAGGAAGCTGCGGAACTTATCCTCTACTGTCTTCACTTCACTGCCTGCAACGTACATAATAAATTCGTCACCTCCAAAGCGTCCCACTATGCCCTCAGGGAAGGAAGCACGCAGGTCGCCCGCCACCGATTTAAGAACCTCGTCACCGAAGGAATGTCCGTGGGTATCATTATATTCCTTGAAGTCGTCAAGGTCGATGATGGCGAAGAATTCTCTCATACCCTTATTTTCTTCAAGCGCCTTCTGTATCTTTGTTGCGGCGGTAAGCTTGTTATAAACGCCTGTCGTTGAATCGTACTCGATAAGCTTTGTGGTTCTTGCCTTTTCTCTTTCCTCATCGTCAATATCGTCTATTCTGCCGATTATCCTTACGACTCTGCCATTGTTATCCGCAATGCTGAGATAGGTATTTCTTGCCCATTTGTAATTCTGCTGATCGATAACGGTGGTGCGGTAGATTATATTACCCTTCATTGCCTTACTGCAGGCTCTTGCAAGTGTGCCGAAGAACAGCTCTCTGTCCTCAGGATGCACAAGGTGCATCTTCTTTGCGTGTACGGAGTAGTTGCGGACCTCCACAGGCTCTATTCCGCCCTCGGGAGTGCGGTAATTGAGAGTCATCGTATCAGCTACGTTGTCATATTCAAAATAAAGAGACTTCTCCATAGCCTCCTGAAGCATTGCACAACGCTCATAGTTTATGATGCTTTCAAGGTGCTTTTGCTTATCGTGGGTTACGTTTGTAACTACTGCAAGAGCTACTACGCCCTCGGTAGCAATGAAGTCAACCGGCTTTGAGCTGACGTTGATCCAGTTCTCTCTGCCGTTTTTATCTATGCCGAGAAGCTCAATGGACATAGGCTTTCCTTTAAGAAGTGTCTGCTCGGAAACGACCACAAGCGCCATCTGATCTCTCGGACAGAGCATTTCGATAATATCCGTAATGACCTTATCATCGTCATAGCCCATAACACCGCAAAACGCCTTATTGTGATATATTATTCTTACGCTGTCGTTTTTCATTTCAAACAAAGCAACACCAACCTCCAGGCTGTCAAGGAGTACGTCTCCCACCTGGTGCCACAGATATGTATCCAGCAGTCTGCCGTTAAGCTCGGACAGACTTCTATTGTTCGCTTTCTGTTCCATTTTCTTCTCCGTTCTTCTGATATATTCCCATAGATAAAGGCTCACACCCGGCGAGCCCTTAAAATCTGTTACTGCAATTTCTCGCTGTTATTTTATGTAGAACTGCTGCATAAACTTGAGGCAATGCACGTATTCGCTTGCAATAAGCTGAGAATCAGCCTTGTATTTATCTACAAAGGCGTCAACCTTTTCCCAGTCAGCTCTTTCATAATCCTTTACAAATCTGAATATATCACCATAAAGTCCCTCTTCTCCGAAAAGACCATCCTTGATGTTGTCGGTAACGGGTAAATCCTTTAGTATGCCCTCGACCTCCACTCTGTTTGCCGTACCTACGACAATGGACATAAGTCCCATAAGATACAGCTCTTTTCTGTGAGGATAAGCACCGGGAACTATCTTTGATATGCTCTCGCAGAACTTTGCTCTGAAAAGGGCAAGCTTTATAAGCTCGTCGGGAGTATCCTTCTGAAGGCGCTGGAGTCCTACAAGATATATCCATTCCTTAAGCTTGTCAAAGCCCAGTAATACAAGCGCCTGATGTATAGTCGAAATCTTGTTGCCGGTATTGGCATACATAATGTTTATAAGTCTTAAAAGTCTTATGGCAAGCACCGCATCGGTAGAAATAACTGCGGCTATCTCCTCATAGTCAGGCTCGGGCGAATACACAAGTCCGAGTACGTGCAGGAAGGTCTTTGCCATAGGGCTGTTCGTCTTCTGGGTAATAAGAAGCGGCCTTGCAAAATAGAAGCCCTGCATATAGGAGCAACCCATATTCTTGGCATACTCCACTTCAAGAGGAGTCTCCACCTTTTCGGCAAGCATTATCTTATTTTTTCTAAGACACATTTCAGCCGTCTTTTCCATAGCGTCACGGGGACCTCTGAAATCAAGCTTTACAATATCGGCAAGTCTGAAAAGTGCGTCTGTAGAGGGTGAATATTCGTAATCGTCAAGAGCTATTGTATAGCCCATATCCTTAAGCTCCGCACAGCGTCTTATAACGTCGGTATCGGCAAGCACGCTTTCAAGAAGCTCTACTACGAGAATATCCTTTGAAATCATCGTGGGTACGCCACGCTTTATGAGATTTCCCGTGAAATTGACAAACGCCTTTTTTCCGTCAAGGAAGGAGGTGAAATTGTCAACAAGGAATGCATTGTTTATAACGTCGGCTGTGCTTACGTCACCGTTGTCGCCTGTGTAGGCATTTATCCCGGGCTGACTTCTGTAAAGCAATTCGTAACCATAGGTCTTGTTGTTAAGGTCAAATATCGGTTGTCTTGCAAAATATACCTGCTCCACAGAATCATCTCCCTTCGGTTTATTACAGTAAATGTAATCGCTGAAATTTCTTGTCAGAAACACAGCTTTACACGCCAGAATCACTATAGTTATTTAATAATATATTACATTATTTAAGGTGATTTGTCAACAATTTAACTGGATTTTCGTTGAATCGGAGAGGATTTTTGTTACTTTGCACAAAAACGTAAAAAGGAAGAGCTACGCTCAGCTCTTCCTTATTTTTCATCGGTATTATTTTTTAAAGGGCAGATAGCTATAAAGTCTGCAAAGAAGCATACCGTTATAGAGCTTTCTGTTCTTGTCCGCCTTTTCTCCGAAAAGGTTCTGAAATTCTTCATCGGGGGTTATTACAAAAAGTCTTCTGTCGCCAAGAGGGAGCATCCTTTTTCCCATTACTTTGTAAATCTCTCTCGCCTGCTCCTGCTCCAGCATTCTTTCGCCGTAGGGAGGATTACACAGAACGCAGTTTACGTCATCGGGATAGCTGAAATCCTTTATATCACGGCATTCCACGGTGATATATTCCGCAACGCCCGCCTTCTGTGCATTATCCCTTGTGAGCTTTACCGCTTCGGGATCTATATCGTAGCCGTAGGCTCTGAAGCTGACATCCTTCTTTATCCCCTCACGGAGCTTTTCTCTTTCCTCGTCCCAGATCTCCCTCGGGATAATATCCCAGCTCATAGCGGTAAATTCACGATTAAGGCAGGGCGGTATACCGAGCGCCTTTATTGCCGATTCTATAAGCAAGGTTCCGCTTCCGCAGAAGGGATCGCAGATGACGTCCCTGTCACGGATTCTTGCTAAATCTACAATACCTGCCGCTAAAGTTTCCTTTATGGGTGCGGCATTTGAAAATCTGCGGTAGCCTCTTTTATGCAGTCCCTCGCCCGTTGTATCAAGGGTAAAGGTAACGTTATCCTTCATAATGGAAAAGCGGAACTGATAAAGATTATCCGTCTCCTGGAAAAAGCCTATCTTGTATACGCTCTTCATCCTTTCCACCATTGCCTTTTTGATAATCTTCTGGCAGGCAGGAACGCTGGAAAGCTTTGAGTTAAGCGAAAAGCCCTTTATCGGGAATTTATCGAACTTGCCCACGTACTGCTCTATAGCTACGCTTTTTACTCCCTGAAAAAGCTCCTCGAAGGTCTTTGCCCTGAACTCTGCCAATACTATCGCTACTCTCTCCGCTGTGGAAAGGCACATATTGGCTCTTACAAGAACCCTTTCGTCGCCTGAAAAATCAACTCTTCCGTCGCTTACCTGTATATTTTCGCCGCCTATTTTCTTTACCTCGAAGGAAAGGGTTTTTTCCAGTCCGAAATGGCAGGGTGCAGTCATTCTGAACGTCATATATATTCTCCTTGTTTTTCCTTAAAAATGCCTGTGCAATATCGGTATACTGCACAGGCTTGTAAATTTATCTGCCGCTTTGAGAGGTGTCGTCCTCGTCCTCTCCGGCAACGCTGAGCTCATCCTTTACAAGGATGGTTTCGCCGCCGTGTTTATCCCAGTATTCGGGATAGGTGCTGTCCTTCAGTGTCTTATGTGTGGAGTCGCAGGTCTTGGGCTGGGCGTCCTTCTTATAGTAGCCTACAGCCGTCTTGGTGCATTTTGAGGTTGCAAGCAGACCTGTTTCCGTACAGTATTTCTTTTCTACTACGTTACTATCCTTGCGGAAGGATTTAATGGAATTCTCGTCCACCAGCTGAACCATGAAGTTATGCCATACCTTGCCCAAAGGAATATAATTCTGTCCGGTTATCTTCTTGTTATCGTCATAGCCCAGACGGACAACGCCTAAATATTCGGGTGTAAGTCCTGCAAAGGCTACGATACGCTCGTCGTTTGAGGTACCTGTTTTACCTACTACCTCTATTCCCTTTATAGCCGCATAGCTACCTGAGCTGTTGGGGTTATTGATAACCTGCATCATAGCTCTGTTGGTGATATATGCGCTGTCAGCACCGAGGACTCTTTCACCGAGAGGCTCCTGCTCAAGCACTACGTTGTCATTGTAGTCGGTGATAACGCTGTAAAGCTTCTGCTCGTAATAAACACCGCCGCTACCGAACATCTGGTAGGTTCCTGCAAGCTCTAAAAGAGTCATACCATAGGTGAGCTGACCAAGAGCTATAGGAGAGTACTGTCTGTCATAGGTATAGTCAAGCGAAGTAACGCCAAGCTTTTCCGTAAGGAAGTTGAAGCAGGTGTCAATGCCGAGAGCCTCGCAGAGTCTTACTGCGATGGTGTTCTTGGACTTGGCAACCGCATCCCATACGGGAAGGTAGATATTCTTGCCGTCGATCTGTACGCCGTAGTCATATTCAAAGTTCATAGGCCAGGTGCTTCCGTCGGGGAGCTTTATAGCCTTATCGTATATCATTGATGAATAGGTTACAAGATTCTGGTCGATTGCCTGACAGTAAACCGAGATAGGCTTCATTGTTGAACCGATAGGCAGGATAGCCTGGGTTGCTCTGTTGAAGCAGCTGTCACCGGGCTTGTCTCCGATACCGCCTGCAAGAGCTACTACAGTTCCTCTGTAGTCGGTGAGTACGAAGGCACTCTGGATTAAGTTTTCCTCAATCGCCTGCTTGTCATAGCTGTAAAGGAAGTTGTTGGGATCACGGTAGAATTCTTCAAGCTTCTCCTGAATCTCCATATCCATATTGAGGTATATCTTGTAGCCGCCCTTATAGAGATCCTCCTTTGCCTCTGCATAGGTAAGTCCCTTTGCCTTGGCAAGATCCTCTATAACCTGCTCGATAGCCGCATCAACGTACCAGTTCTGGGAAATCTCGTATTCATCCCAGCGGTATGCTTCGTAGGTGTCCACGTCATCGTAAAGTACGTCGTTATCAGACTCGGTACCCTCGCCCTCGGCTTCGTTTCCGGGCAGGCTTTCGGTCTCGTCATCTACGTTGCTTTCGGTATCTTCATTATTTCCGTAATATTCATCATATCTGGGATCGGTGTAGCCGTAGGCGTCGCCTGCTACGATAAGACGGAATTTTACCTGTTCAGTCTTTGCTTCTTCGTACTCGTCAGTGGTGATAAGTCCCTGATCGTACATATTTTTAAGAACGTACAGCTGTTTTCTCTTGGATTCTGCTAAATCAGCATAGGGATTCAGTACGCTGGGAGAAGGGGTAATGCCTGCCAGTATCGCACTTTCTGCGATGGTGAGCTGGTCTACCGTCTTGCCGAAATAGTGATATGCCGCCGAGCCTACGCCGTAGACCGTACCGCCGAGAGGTACACGGTTAAGATAAGCTTCAAGTATATCGATTTTTGTATATCTCGTTTCCAGCGTCAGCGCACGGAAAATCTCACGTATCTTTCTTTCGGGAGTTACTCTGTCGTCGCCCGTGATATTCTTTACAAGCTGTTGTGTGATGGTAGAACCACCCTGACCGTAGCCGTTGAAAAGGGTTGAGATGGTAACGCTTACCGTTCTTCTCCAGTCAACGCCCTCGTGCTCGTAGAAACGCTGGTCCTCGGTGGAGGTAAAGGCGTCCTGAAGGTGCTGGGGGATTATCTCCATATCTGCCCAGATTCTGTTTTCATCACCGGACAGACGCTTGATTTCTATCACGTTGCCGTCCTTGTCGTTGGCATAGATAAAGCTGGTATAGCTCAGCTCTACGTTTTTAAGGTCAACGTCAAAGGCTGTGTCGGCAAACTGCATTACGTAGACTACAAGGGCTGTAGCTACGATACAGATGGTGATTATAACGATCAGGATAAGGCTTAAAAACGTGGTACCGATAACGCCGAGTACCTTCTTTACTGCCTCAAGTCCCTGATTCTTCTGGTTTTTCTGTTTTTTCTTTTTAGTTTTCTTATCCTGAAGCTCGTCATCGAGATCAAGATACTGTACCTTATTTCTATCGCTCATTTTGTATCATCCTTTTTAGGGTAAACCGTTGTGACGGCTGTTTTTATGTAATCTTTTCGGTAAGCCTTCTGTTTTTGAGTATAGTTTTTCAGCTTACTTATAAAGTATATCACAAAATTACGGAAATGTTAATAGTTTTCACGGAAATTTTCAGAAATTTTTCATTTTGATGGCTTTTTTACGGATTTTTCGCCCTTTTCAGCAAAAAACACTTGAAATAATGACGGTTTGGTGATATAATTTCTCCTTGTGAGTTCGCAAAATCCTCACCTTCCTGTAGTATATGCAGGATAAAACAAAACTACGAAAGGAAAAAAGAATAATGAAAAACAAAAAAGCTCTGTTTATAACACAGGCTTCTATGGTTGCGGCAATTTACGTTGTACTGACCTACGTCGTAAATATGACGGGACTTGCAAACGGTGTTATACAGATAAGGCTGTCGGAGGCTTTATGTATCCTGCCTGCCTTTATGCCTGCCGCCATACCGGGACTTTTTATCGGCTGTGTTATCTCGAATCTCATCTGCACAGCAGTTATCTGGGACGTTATCTTCGGAAGTATCGCAACCCTTATCGGTGCAGTCGGCACTTATCTTCTGAGAAGAAAATCGAAATGGCTGTTACCCCTTCCTGCGATTCTTTCAAACACCCTTATCATTCCGGTCATACTTACCTACGCCTACGGAGTGGAGGACGCAATATGGTTCTCAGCGATAACCGTATTTACAGGAGAATTCATCTCCTGCGGTATTTTAGGAATGCTCCTTTATCACTCGCTTAACAATCCGCATATCAGAAATATTTTTAAAAGCTGAAACAAAAAATCACCGTATCGCTACGGTGATTTTTTTGCTATTGTTTATGGATTACTTTAAAATCTTGATCTTACCGATAAGGGGAAGTTCCTTAGCCTTGCCTGTAGCCGCATTGATGATACCGAGGATCATGAGTGCGAAGATTACAAGACCGAGTACGCCGCTTACGATACCTGCGATGATAGGACCAACAACGGGGATGAATGCAAGAATGATGGCTACGATAGTGATAACAACGCCGATTGCGATGTCAGCGATGAAGAGTACGAGTCCCTGGTTTGTGTGGAACTTTGCAAACTTTGATTCCTTAGCTAAAAGCAGGGGGATAAGGAAGAGAAAGCCGAGATAAGCGAGTACCGCCATAACCTTGTTGCCCTCGATGTCGCTCTGATCAAAGCTGCTTGTTGTGTCCGCTGTGTTTAAAACGTCCTTTGCCATTTCTTCGAAATTGTTTTCTGCCATTTTTAATAACCTCCTGATTTTTTGTCAGCTTGCGCTGATTCTTTTCCGTAATTTTAATTATAATCCATAAAAAAAGCGTTGTCAACACATTTTATGCCAATTTTTTCGTGAAATCGATTGCAACTTTTTTAAAACAAGCCAAAAATTGCCGTTTTACAGTTAATATAGTAAAAAAGTTCTTGCAATTGAGCCTCATATATGGTAAAATATCTTTAATTGTAATCAGAGCCTTTGCCCAATAAGGTTCTTCACCTGACTACAAAAATACATAAAAAGGAGGAAAAGTCATACCGATTATGCGACGGTGTGACCTATATAAATTATGAACGCATTTTCTTACAGAGTTCAGTCATTGCAGCCATCAGCAATACGTGAAATTTTAAAATTTACAGCAGATCCCACAGTAATCAGCTTTGCGGCAGGTAATCCCGCCCCTGAGGCATTCCCTACAGAGGAGATAAGGAGAATAACGAACGATATAATGACAAACACTCCTATCGACGCTCTCCAGTACTCCATCACAGAGGGATATACACCCTTACGCAACTGGATAAAGGAGGATCTTGCAAAGAAGAATATGTTTGACAAGAACGAGGATGAAGTCGTTATCACCTCGGGCGCACAGCAGGCTATAGAGGTAGTTACCAAGGAAATATGCAACGAAGGTGACGTTATTATATGCGAAGCACCTACCTTTATCGGCTCGCTCAACTCCTTCCGCTCATACAATGCCAAGCTTGTAGGCATTGAGATGGAGGATGACGGTATCAATATTGAAAAGTTGGAGGAGGCTCTGAAAAAGTATCAGAGAACAGCCTTCATCTATCTCATCCCTAACTTCCAGAATCCCACAGGCAAGACAATGAGCCTTGAAAAGCGCAAGCAGGTTCTGGCTCTTGCTGAAAAGTACAACGTATATATCCTTGAGGACAACCCCTACGGAGATTTAAGATACATCGGCGAGGACATTCCCACCATAAAGTCCCTTGACAAGACGGGCAAGGTTATTTATGCAGGAAGCTTCTCAAAGGTACTTGCTCCCGGTCTTCGTGTAGGCTACCTCTGCGCACCGCAGAACGTTATACAGAAGGCGGTGGTATGTATGCAGGTTTCTACCGTACATACCTCAATACTTCCTCAGATGATATGCTATAAGTTCGTTACGGAAAATGATTTTTCTGCACATCTTGAAATGCTCCGTGAGATTTACAGAAAGAAGTCAGACCTTATGCTGACAAATCTCAAGATGCTTATGCCGAAGTCCATAAAGTTCACAGAGCCTGAGGGCGGTCTCTTTATCTGGGGTACTCTCCCTGACGGTGATATGAATTACTTCTGCAAGAAGGCGGTAAAGAACAAGGTTGCGGTAGTACCCGGCAACGCCTTCTTAACAAATGAAAACGAGCCTTCGCTCTCCTTCAGACTGAACTATTCTACTCCCACTGACGAGCAGATAGTAGAAGGCGTAAAGATACTTGCAGAAGTTGCAAAGACAATGTACAAATAATCAAAGGACGGATATAACAATGGAAGAAACAAAAAAGCGTATATTCAGCGGCATACAGCCCACAAATACACCGCACCTCGGAAACTATCTCGGTGCGCTGGTAAACTGGATAAAATTACAGGATGAGTACGAATGCACCTACAGTATAGTAGACCTGCACTCTATAACGGTAAGACAGGACCCCCAGAAGTTAAAGAAGCAGATAAACGAAAGCTATGCCCTGCTTCTTGCTATGGGCGTTGACCCTGACAAGTCAACTGCCTTCGTGCAGAGTCACAACTGTCAGCATGCAGAGCTTTCATGGGTGCTTTCCTGCTACACACAGTTCGGCGAGCTTTCAAGAATGACACAGTTCAAGGACAAGTCTGCAAAGCATCCCGAAAACGTAAATGCAGGTCTTTTCACCTATCCCGTACTTATGGCGGCTGATATTCTTGCTTATCAGGCTGACTTAGTACCGGTAGGTATTGACCAGAAGCAGCATCTGGAGCTTGCAAGAAACATTGCACAGCGCTTCAATCAGGTACACGGCGATACCTTTATCGTACCTGAGCCTTATATTGCAAAGACAGGCGCAAAGGTAATGTCCCTGCAGAGCCCTGAAAAGAAGATGTCAAAATCAGATGAGAACCCCAACGGAAGCATTTCCGTACTTGACGACAGAGATACCATTATAAGAAAATTCAAGCGTGCGGTAACAGACAGCGATTCACTTATCGCTTATCGTGAAGGTAAGGACGGCATAAACAACCTTATGTCCATCTACAGCGCTGTTACCGGAAAATCCTTTGAGGAAATCGAAAAGGAATTTGCTGGAAAGGGCTACGGTGAATTCAAGTTAGCGGTAGGTGAAGTGGTTGCAGACCATTTAGCACCTATGCAGACGGAATTTGCCAAGATAATTGCCGACAAGAAGTATATTGACGAGTGTATGAGAAAGGGCGCAGAAAAGGCGTTCAAGACAACGAGAAAGACACTTCAGAAGGTATATAAGAAGGTAGGCTTTATAGTTCTTTAAGCTGTGACTTTTCCCTTTCTGAAAAGAGAAAGGACGACACAGATGAAGATGAAATACTTTGACAAGCTGACTCCCGCTGTCGAGGAAGCCTTTATAAAAAGAGCGGTTGATACTGAAAAACTGCTCTACTGCGTAAAGGCGGATATGGACAGCGAGGGCTGTTATTACGACGTGTATATAACCTTTGACGAGAAGAGCTTATATATGATGTCAGGCTATGACAGACTTGTCAGAAACAAAAAGACCTATGATTCGCAGTTTGATTTCAAGGACTTCTGCGAATTTGACAACACGGATATAGAAGAGCTGTACGTTGACCGTTATCAGTTTACAGCTCGCCTTATGGCAAAAATGAAAGACGGTGACAGCAGACAGCTTGCACTTTTTTCGGGTGGATTTTCGGAAAAGTTCGAGCAGTTCTGTCGTCGCTATTCCACAATTAAAAAAGGGGAAACGCCCGACGATTCCGCTCTTGACGATAAGAATCTTTACTGTCCCAAGTGTGAGCGCAAGTACCCCGACCCTAACAGAGCCTTTTGTCCCCATTGTACCAAGCGTACCTGGGTTTTCAAGAGGCTACTTGGCATGTTCAAAGACTATAAGCTGCAGATTTTTATAATCCTTGCACTTATCGGTATTTCGGTAGCCTTAGGACTTATATCTCCCTATTTCGGAACAAAGCTTTTATACGACGAGGTACTGACCGAGGGCGGAGAATACTACGGACAGATACTCTTCGTAATACTTGGTATGGCGGCTTTTTCGCTGGTATCGACTATCTTTTCGATTGTCTATGGAATAATAATCAGCATAGTCACCCCGCAGGTAATACATAAGCTCCGTACAAGCATATTTGCATCAATGCAGAAGCTGTCGCTATCCTTCTTTACAACAAAGCAGACGGGCTCTCTTATGGGAAGAGTTGACCGTGACAGCTTTGACGTCTACTGCTTTTTCGTGGATATAGTACCGCAGTTCATTGCAAACATGATAAAGATTTTAGGCCTTGTGGTGCTTATGCTTATGGTAAATCCCATTATCGCTCTTTGTATGTTTGTGGTAGTATTCCTGGTATTGCTGTTTGAAATTATCTGGCTTCGTGGACAGCGCAGACACTGGAGAAACAGAGATATTGCAAGACGTGGAGTAAATGCGGTACTGACCGACGCTCTCAACGGACACAGAGTTGTAAAGGCATTTGCAAGAGAGGAGCAGGAAATAAGCCGTTTTGGTGTGAAGAATGACGGTCTTTATACTGCTGAATACAACAGAGACAAGAGAAACGCACAGTTCTTCCCCTTTCAGACGGGACTTTACGCAGTCTGCAACGGACTTATATACTGTCTTGGCGTTGCCCTTGTACTACTGGGCAAGCTGGAGCTTGGCGGTCTTACGTTGCTTATAAGCTACTTCGGTATCGTATGGGATCCCGTATTCTTCTTTATGTATATGGGTAACGACTGGGCAAGATGTACCGACGCCGCAGGCAGAATGTTTGAGATTCTGGACAGCGAGCCTTCGGTAAAGCCTCCCCGTGAGCCTGCCGATATCCCCGGTGGAATCTTAAAGGGTGATATCTGCTTTAAAAACGTAACCTTTGAGTATGAAGCGGGCAGACCGATACTGAAGAATATTTCGCTCAGCACAAAGTCGGGAGAATTTACCGGCATTGTCGGTAAGACGGGCGCAGGTAAGACCACTATCATAAATCTTATCTCCCGTATGTATGACGTTACTTCCGGTGAAATCACCATAGACGGTATACCCGTAAAGAAGATACCCTTCGAGGTGCTGAGAAAGAATATCGGCGTTGTATCCCAGGAGACCTATCTCTTTATGGGAACCATTGCGGATAATATCCGCTACGCCCGTCCCGACGCTACTATGGAAGAGGTTATAGAAGCGGCTAAAAACGCCAACGCCCACGACTTTATAATGAAGCTACCCGAAGGCTACGATACCGTAACGGGTAGTGGCGGAGTAAGTCTGTCGGGCGGTGAAAAGCAAAGAATATCCATTGCAAGAGCGCTTATCCAGAAGCCTAATATCCTGATTCTTGACGAGGCTACGGCGGCTATGGATACCGCTACCGAAAGAAAGATACAAAGCGCTATAGATAATCTTAAAGAGGGCAGAACGATCATTGCCATTGCCCACAGATTATCAACTCTGCGAGATGCCGACGCCTTATGCGTAATCGAAAACGGAGAGCTTAAGGAGAGCGGAACTCACGATGAGCTTATCCGTAGCGGCGGCAAGTATTACGATTTATACAAGCTGCAGAGTATGTCGCTGAAATCAATCGGAATCGACTGAGAAAGGAGCTTTATATGATAAAGAATACCGAATCGGTTTTTGAAGTGGATACGCTGAAGATACTCACAGATAAGGATATAGCTCTCCATAAGGCGGAAAGCGGATTTTTAAACGCAGAAGCCTTCGGAGAAACCTACGAAAGAGTAAGTCTTACAAGACTTGTTCCCTTTATGAATGAGGAAAAGTATATAAGCGTTACCTACAAGACCGAGGATAACGAATGGAAGGAGATAGGAGTAATTGAGGATATAAGAAAGCTCTCGGAAGAAAAGCAGAAGATCGTGAGAGAATATCTTTCCTTCAAATACTACATCCCCGTAATAACAAAGATAAACAAGATCACTGACAACCGTATGGGTTATCTGTTTTTAGAGGCTGAAACTACTGCAGGTCCGAAAAAGATTGCAGTAAACGACTGGTGGCATAATTTCCGTATGATACAGAACAAGATGCTGTCCGTTACCGACGCCGACGGCAACCGCTACTGTGTGCCTGAGGTGGAGCAGCTTGACAAGGCGAGCGTAAAGAAGCTTCAGCTGTTCATTTAAACCCATAGGAAGGAATGACTATATAGTATGAATTTAAAGCTATCGTTGCCAAAGGGCGTAGATGAACAGAGTGTAGTCTTTTCTCTCCCCTTTGACATAGACCGCAGTGCAAAAAGGACTGACGGTCATCTGACAGCTACAAAGGAAAAGCTGTCGGTATATTATAACGGTGAGCTTTGTGAACAGTTCCTGCTGGAGGATATTATGGAAATCGAAGTAGAACAGCTTATCGGCTGTTCGATGCTTTGCGTAAAGGATGCACTCGGCAAGCAGAAATTTGTCTGTGCCTTTTCGCAAAAGCACTTTATGAGATTTGCCGAGCTTGCAAAGATAATAGAGCATTATCTCAAAACAGGAATATTCACAGAAACCACCGACGCAGACGAGCCCGCTTGTCCGAAATGCGGAATAAGCCTTAACGGCTCTAAAAAATGCGTTTACTGCGAGGGCGATAAGGGTGTATTCGTAAAGCTTATAAAAAGACTTGCACCCTACAAAAAGCAGTTTTTCTTCTCACTTTTCGCCACCTTTATGCTTTACGCCTTCGACGTAATAAACCCCATATTCCAGAGAATACTGGTTGACGACCTTATCGTACCGAACAATGCCGACTGGGCGTTATTCTTCAAGGTTGCCGCTTGTATACTGGTTATGAATCTGTCCTCCGTCGGCTTCAGGCTGCTACAGGAGAACAGCAATTACAAGATTTCCACCGCCTACGGCAGGGATTTAAGGCGTGACATCTTCAACAAGACTCAGGATCTGTCCATGAGCAACGTGGCAAAGCGTACCGCAGGTGAGCTTATCAACAGAGTATCCGGCGACGCCGCAACCCTGCAGGACTTTATGACAAGACAGGGCAAGGATATGATATTCCAGACGGTGGCTCTTGTGGCACTTGTGATAATTATGTTTGTCACCAACTGGAAATTGGCGCTTATCGTTGTTATCCCCCTGCCCTTTGCGGCATATCTGTCAATTAAATCCTTCAATGCAATAAGCATCCGCTACAGCAGAGTATGGAGATGCCAGTGCAGAGCAAGTGAGCTTCTTCATGACGTACTGCACGGAGTAAGAGTAGTAAAGAACTACGGCGGTGAGGAAAGAGAGATAGAGGCCTACAGAAAGGCATCCGGCAAATGGGCGGACGCAGTAAAAAGAGCTGATATACTCTGGTATATGGTACAGCCGCCTATAAGATACGTATTCACGATAGGTGAATTCTGTGCGCTGTTCTTCGGCGGCAGTATGATACTGGGCGGACAGATGCAGCTGGGCGAGCTTATCCAGTTCACCACCTACGTATATATGCTTTACGGCCCGATACAGTGGCTGACCTCCCTGCCAAGAGTCCTGGCACAGGCTAAAGTAAGCGCAGGAAAGGTATTCGAGGTTTTAGAAGAGCAGAATGACATCAGGGATAACGAGTCCGCAAAGGATATAGAGATTGAGGGCGATATTGATTTTCAGAACGTCTTTTTCGGCTACAAGGCATATAACCCCGTACTGAAGGATATAAGCTTCAGTATAAAGAAGGGTGAAATGATAGGCATTGTCGGTCATTCGGGCGTTGGAAAATCCACTCTTATAAATCTTATTATGAGACTGTACGATCCCACGGCAGGCGTTATAAAAATCGACGGTATGGATATAAAGGATATTTCACAGAACTCTCTGCGCAGTCAGGTGGGTGTCGTACTGCAGGAAACCTTCTTATTCAGCGGTACGGTACTGGAAAACATCCGTTATGCAAAGCCTGACGCAAGCTTTGAGGAGATAATAACCGCCGCAAAGATTGCAAACTGCCACAGCTTCATAACCCGTATGCCTGACGGCTATAACACGATAGTCGGAGAACGGGGCTACAGTATTTCAGGCGGCGAAAGACAGAGAATCGCCATTGCAAGAGCAATTCTGCACGATCCTAAAATATTGATACTTGACGAGGCTACCGCCTCTCTTGATACCGAGACGGAAAAACAGATACAGGACGCTCTTGACCGTCTTATTGCAGGCAGAACGACGATTGCTATTGCTCACAGACTTTCAACCCTTGCCAATGCAGACAGGCTTATAGTCCTTGACAAGGGCAAGGTTGCCGAAATCGGTACTCATACCGAGCTTCTTAAAAACAAGGGTGTATATTACAATCTTGTTATGGCGCAAAGGCAAACGGCAAAGCTGAAAAAATAAAATAATACCGAGGAGAAATCGGGCTTTCGGGCGTGATTTCTCCTCTTTTTTCATTCTTTTTACAGTTGACAAGCAACAATCCTTATAGTATAATATATAGTGTATAATTATACGTATGTCTTTTTGCAGAAAACTATCGGAAGGGGTGTGAGAATTTGTCTAAAAAGGTTTTATTTGTGGCGTCTGTTGCTAAAAAACATATTTTACAATTCCACGTTCCCTATCTCAGATGGTTTAAAGAGCAGGGCTATACCGTACACGTATGTGCAGGTAACGATTTTGAAAAGGGCGATAAGGTGGAAATTCCCTACTGTGACAAATACTATCAGATTCCCTTCTATCGTTCTCCCTTCGCAACAAGAAATCTCACCTCCTACAAGGAACTGAAAAAGCTTGTAGAACAGAATCGCTACGATATCGTCCATTGTCACACACCGGTAGCGGCGGCGATCGCAAGAATGTCGCTGAGAAAGGAACGTAAAAAGGGTACGTATATGCTTTATACCGCCCACGGCTTCCATTTCTACAAGGGTGCGCCAAAGGCAAGCAAGCTGTATTATATGATTGAAAAAATGCTGGTAAAGCATACCGACGGACTGATAACCATAAACGAAGAGGATTATGCGGCGGCTGTAAAATTCAGCAAAAACAAGAAATGCAAGGTATATAAGATACATAGCATCGGCGGAGATTTCACCGCTGTGGAAAATCCTTCACGTACAAGAGAAGAGATGCGTAAGGAATTCGGTATCCCCGAAAATGCTTTTCTTGTTATGTCCAATTCCGAGATAAACGAAAACAAGAATATAACCACCTCCATAAGGGCTGTAGCCGCTAACAAGGACGTATATCTTTTAGTCTGCGGAAGCGGTAAGCTTCTTGAAGAATGCAAGGAGCTTGCAAAGGAGCTTTCTGCACAGGACAGAATAAAGTTTGCAGGCTACCGCTTTGACGCCAAGGAGCTTTTAAACTGCGCCGACGCCTTCATTTTCCCAAGCTACAGAGAAGGTCTTGGCATGGCGGCGATAGAAGCTATGGCGGCAGGTCTGCCTCTTATCGTATCGGATAACAGAGGTACGAGAGAATACGCTGTGCAGGGAGAAAATGCTCTTATCTGCAAGGCGGAGGATCTTCAAGGCTTTACAAAGGCTATAGAGCTTTTATCGAAGGATAAGGAGCTTTGCAAAAAGCTCGGAAATAACGGCAGAGAAAAATCAGGACAATACAGACTTTCAAATGCCGTTGCCGAGATGGCTGAAATATATAACGACTTTATGACAGAAGAGGCTGAGGAGACAGTCACCGAAGCCAAATCTGTTCCTGCGGAGGCAGTAAATTGAATATAAAGAAATATCAGAAGATACTGAAAAAATCCGAACAGCTTTTAAAGACCGCCGACAAAACGTGCGGTCTTTTTGAGGGTTCGGAGGTTTTTACGTCGGTCACAGCCTACGTGACTGCACCCGTACTTTTCTGCTACGTAAGGCAGATTCTTAAAACCGCACAGAAAAAGGGAATAAAAAGAATTTACTTTCTTGCCCGTGACGGATACGTAATGAAGAAAATTGCGGAAATCATCTGCGAAAAGCAGAATATAGATATGGATTGCCGCTATCTTTACTGCTCAAGATATGTGCTGAAAAATGCACTTTACTATCTTTGCGATACGGCAGAGGATTTTGAAAAGGCAGGTCTGTTCGGCAGATGTGCAGGACAAAGCGCTCTGAATACTCTCAGCAGAGCGGGACTGACCGAAGAAGAACGACGAAAAATTTACGACGATATAGGTTTTCACGAGGATGAAAACAAGGTGATGGATAACGGCAGTTTTTCTTTATTCTGTGACAGCTTAAAGAAAAGCGGAGTACTTTTATCCACGCTTAAAGAAAACAGCAAAACGGCATACGAAAATACAATCTGCTATTTTGAAGAGCAGGGACTTTTCGACGATGTTCCCTTTGCTCTTGCAGATACGGGATGGCTTGGCTCTATTCAGTCGGCTCTTACGGATATATGCGGCGACAGAGTAAAGAATAGGATAAGAGGTTTTTACTTTGGTCTTTTCAGAGGTCTTGACGAGGATCGCTTTATTCCCTATCTTTTTTCAGGAGAGGACGCACACAAGACAGTACCACAGTTTTGCAACAATCTTTTTGAATGCTTCTGTGCCGCACCTCACGGTATGACTATCGGCTACCGCAATACGGATAAAGGCTATGAGCCTGTTCTGAAGGAGCAGAGCGAGGCTATGAAAAGTCTTGCCGAAAAACAGATAGAAATTATAACAGCCTTTGCGCAAAACGTGGATATTCCGATAACGGCAGAGGATAAGACGCTTAAAGGAATTACAAGAAAGCTTCTTATAGCCCTTATGTATAAGCCTCAGAAGGACGAGGCGCAGATTATCGGGGCATTCCCCTTCTGTGATGACGCTACCGAGCTTTATATAACTCCACTTGCGGAAAAATGCGATAAGAAGAGCTTAAAAAGATTATTATTCCCTATAAGAATGCTGAATAAGATAAAGGGTAAAAACATATACCCCGACAAAGGCGTTTACTGGCTTTACGGCACTATTGCATTGTCGGATGCAAGACCGAAGGCGTTTTACAGAATGAGTGTAAGACTGTGGGAAAAGCTGAGGCTTATGAAGGAAAAGAGGAATGTATGCCGCTGATTTCAGTTATAATGGGCGTTCATAACAGCAATGAAGATATGCTGAAAAAAGCTGTGGAGTCGGTTCTTGCCCAGACGGAAAAGGATTTTGAGCTTATTATATGTGACGACGGCTCAGACGAGGCGACGAAGAAAACGCTGAAGGCAGTAGAAGAATCCGACAGCAGAATAAAAATTATCACAAGTCCTGAAAACGAAGGTCTCGCCTGTGCGCTGAACCGATGCATAGCTATAGCTTCGGGAAAATATATCGCACGTCAGGACGATGACGATTACAGTTATGCTACAAGATTTGAAACGCAGGTAGCTTTTCTTGACGCCAATCCTGATATAGCCTTTATCGGTACCGACTGTGAGCTGTTCGACAGCTCGGGCAAGGTCTACGGCGAAAGAAGAATGCCGCAGGAAATAGACAAGAACAGCTTTTTATACAACTCCCCTTTTATTCACGGCAGTATGATGTTCAGAAAAGAAGTTTTTTCCGATAATCAGTACCGCACTATAGGTAAGCTCAGAAGATATGAGGACTACGACCTTTTTATGACGCTTACCGCCAAGGGGTATAAATCTGCCAATATACCCAAGAAGCTGTACAGCTTTTATTTTGAGCCTGCGAAGAGAAAAATAAGCTTTAAATCAAGAAGAGATGAGTTTAAAGTCAGAATGGAAGGCTTTAAAAAACTAAGGCTTATGCCAAAGGGTTTTTTCTACGCCTTAAAGCCGATTATCTTAGGACTTATCCCGCATAAGCTGTTTCTTAAAATCAAGGCAAAGCACGGCGGTATGTAATGCAGTAGTCGGTTTTGACTAAAAGAGTATATAAACCCGCATAAAATGTCGGTTTTTTTGTGAATAAGTATCATTGAAAAGGGTATTTTCTTGTGGTATAATATTATGTGGTATTTTTTCAGCAAAACAAGTCAGATTAAGTTTATATAGATATTTGCAGGAAAGGAGAAAAAATGAGCGAATTCAACGTAGATGACATTTTAGCGGAATTTCGTGACGGCAGTCGTAAAAAGCCTGCACCCGTCGACGATACGCCCAAAAAGAATACTCCTAAAAGCATAGGCACTACAGATATATTAAATTCCATCGGCACCCCTTCAAAAAAGACAGAAGAGGCAAAAAAGCCTGCTACCGCCGATGACGACTACGACGAATATAAACCCACCGAGCCGCTTTTCTCTATGGAACAGCTGAGAAAAATAGAGGCTCAGCGTAAAGAAAATATGAAGGCGCAGAGCAGTGCCGCACCCACTCCCGAAAAGGCGGTAAAGCCCGCTACAGAAAAAGCGATAAAGCCTGCTACAGAAAAAGCGGTAAAACCTGCCGACAAGGACACGGCAAAGCCTGTTCAGAAAACCGAAAAGGCTACACCCGTAAAGGCTGAGGACAAGCCTTCAAAGGTTCAGAAGCCTGAGACAGAAGAACCAGTCAGAAAGACGGAAGCTCCTGCTACCGAAAAGGCTGAAAAGCAGATAAAAAAAGCGGAAGCTCCCGCACCCGAAAAGCAGATAAAGCCTGCTGTCAGAAAAACAGCCGAAGAGGAAAAAAGACCTGCTACCATTTTCGGTGATATAGAGGACGCTGAAAAGAAGTCTAAAAAGGAAAAGGCAAGCGTCAGAATAAATACAAATCCTTTTTCGTCGATCTCCGAAAAGGTTTCCCAGTACAGATTCTTATTTGAAGAGCTTGTAAAAAGAGATTTCAAGAAAAAGTACAAGAGAACCGTTCTTGGTATGCTGTGGAGTGTAGTTTCTCCCTTCCTTACCTTCCTTATCCAGCTTTTCGTATTCGGTTCGTTATTCAGAAGAGGCGACTCCAATTTCGTAATATACCTGCTTACAGGTAACCTTATGTTCCACTTCTTCAGCGATACGACAACTACCGGTATGTTTGCCATGTATTCCAACGCAAGCGTTCTGTCGAAAATAAACGTACCTAAATCGATATTCCTTTTATCGTCAAACGTTGCAGGTACCTTCAACTTCTTCCTGACGCTTCTCGTTTATTTTATTTTCATGGTATTTACCGGAGTAAGCTTCGGACCGCATCTCTTCCTTATGATATATCCGATACTGTGTATGATAATTTTCAACCTCGGTATCAGCTATATCCTGTCTTCTCTTTTCGTATTCTTCAGAGATACCCAGTATCTTTATTCCATAGCAACAAGACTGCTCATCTATATGTCTGCTATTTTCTACTATGCAGACTCCTTACCCGAAAATATCCAGTTCGTATTTGCAATCAATCCTATATACAGATATATCGCATATATGAGACAGCTTGTTATAGATTCCACTATCCCGAATCTTACGTCTCATCTGGTTTGCTTCGGCTTTGCGGCGGCGGCTCTGATTATAGGCTATTTATTCCATAAGAAAACAGAAAAGAAGTTTGTCTACTACTATTAATACGTCAGATATTTGAGGAATAATCAATGGTTATAGATGTAAAAAACATAACGGTTGTATATAAGACCGGTGATTTCAGGCAGATAGGTCTGAAGGAATTTGTCGTCAGAAAAATAAAAAAGAACCTCAAAACTACTCAGTTTGTGGCTCTTGATAACGTCTCATTTTCGCTTGAAAACGGTGATCTGCTGGGAATTATCGGTACAAACGGTGCAGGTAAATCCACGCTTTTAAAGGTTATCACCGGTATAATGCATCCTGTAAAGGGTAGCGTAAAGGTAAACGGAAAGGTTGCCGCATTGCTTGAGCTGGGTTCGGGCTTTGACGGAGATCTGACCATCAAGGAAAATATCTACCTCAGAGGTGCAATGCTTGGCTACACCAAGGAATTCATAAACAAGAAATATCCCGAAATACTGGAATATTCCGAGCTTGAGGAATACGAGGACAGAGCATACAAGCAGTTATCAAGCGGTATGAAGTCCCGTCTTGCTTTTGCAATTTCTTGTCTTGTCGAGCCTGATATACTGATACTTGACGAGGTATTATCGGTAGGTGACGGCGCTTTTAAAAGAAAGAGCGAAAACACTATGATGGAAATAATCAAGAACGGCTGCTGTACGCTTTTCGTTTCTCATTCCATCCCGCAGATAAGAAAGCTGTGCAATAAGGTATTATGGCTTGACAAGGGCAAACAGATCGCCTTTGGCGATGCAAACACCATCTGCGACAAGTATGAAAGATATCTTGAGACTGTCGCTAATATGAAGAAAAAGAAATAATTTTTAATCCCCGATTGAATCAGATCAATCGGGGATTTTGCTTAACGTTATATTACTGTATAGGCTCAAAATCCGCTACACCGTGCTTGCATAACGGGCAGATGAAATCATCAGGTAATTCGTCACCCTCGTGAACGTAGCCGCATATCTTGCACACGTAACCCTTCTTACCTTCCGTCTGAGGCTTGGGCTTTACGTTTTCGTGATAATATGCATAAGTCATTGAAGGCTCGGAGTTTATCACTCTCGCTTCTGTAATTTCGCAGATGAACATTCCGTGGGTATCAAGGTCTACGTACTGTACTACCGACAGCGACATAAAGGAATTGATATGCCTTGGCAGGAACACAAGACCGTTATCGGAGCGTAAAGGCTCACAGTCTGCAAACTTGTCGGTATTTCTGCCACTGGTAAATCCGAATTTCTCGAATACCGCAAAGGGTGCGCTGGTAGAAAGGCAGTTTACGTTCATCTTCTTTGTCTGGCTTATAATATGGTGAGAATAGTTCAACTTGTTTATGGTTACCGCTACTCTGTTGGGAGAGTCGGTAAGCTGAGTTACGGTATTTACGATAAGTCCGTTATCCTTTTCGCCGTCATTTGAGGTTACTACGTAAAGTCCGTAGCCGATATTTGTAAGAGCGGACAGATCGTTCTTATCAGCCGTATCACTTCTCTGGGCAAGGTAGTCCTTGCAAAGCTCGTTGGCAAGGCTTTCAAGCTGTGCGGAGCTTTCATCGTTAAGAGCGGAAAGGATTCTTACCGTGGTATCGCAGTATCTGATATTCTTGCTCTTTTCCAGCATTCCCTTCATAACCTTTGCCGCAAGAGGCGCCCAGCTACCGTTTTCAATAAAAGCTACCGTTCTGTTCTGGAAATTGCGCTCGGTCAGGTGTGTGATAAACTGATGCATAAAGGGGAATATTTCCGCATTGTAGGTAGTTGTGGCAAGTACCAGCTTTCCGTAGCGGAAGGCATCCTCTACAGCCTCTGCCATATCACATCTTGCAAGATCGTTTACCACTACCTTGGGGCAACCCTTTGACTTCAGCTTTTCAGCAAGCTGCATTACCGCCTTTTTGGTATTGCCGTAAACCGACGTATAGGCAATTACAATACCTTCTGTTTCAACACCGTAGCTTGACCAGGTGTTATAGAGGTTTATATAGTATCCGAGATTTTCTTTCAGCACGGGGCCGTGCAGAGGGCAGATTATTTCAATATCCAGTCCTGCCGCCTTTTTGAGCAGAGCCTGTACCTGTGCACCGTATTTACCTACGATGCCGATATAATAGCGTCTTGCCTCGCAAGCCCAGTCCTCCTCCACGTCCAGCGCTCCGAATTTACCGAAGCCGTCAGCGGAAAACAGCACCTTGTCCTTGCTGTCATAGGTAACGATAACCTCAGGCCAATGCACCATGGGAGCTGTTACAAAGGTAAGAGTATGCTCACCGAGGGAAAGCGTGTCACCTTCTCCCACTACGATTCTGTCATCAGCAAAATCCGTACCGAAGAACTGCTTCATCATAGCAAACGCCTTGGCAGAAGATACTATCTTTGCTGTGGGATAGGTCTTTATAAAATTCATAATATTTGCGGAGTGGTCAGGCTCCATATGTTGTACTATCAGATAATCAGGCTGTCTGCCTGAAAGTGCATTTCTTATGTTATCCAGCCACTGATGGGTGAAGTTTGCGTCAACGGTATCCATTACCGCAACCTTTTCATCCATTATCACGTAGGAATTATATGCCATGCCATTCGGTACAACGTACTGTCCCTCGAAAAGATCGATATTATGGTCGTTTACGCCTACGTAGATTATATCCTTCGTTACGTTCATAAAACTGTCCTCCTGATTGTTATATTAAGTATATTATACTCCTTTTAAAAGAAATTGTAAAGAAGAAAATTTTTCTTTTATTCCCATTAATTTATGATACTATTATATATTATTTGTCTGTAAAAATCCGTGACTTCGTCACAAAACAGGAATGGTTATCAGATTTAAAGTTGAAATTTCAGAACGTTTATGATACAATATATTTAACAGAGAACAAAGGCTATAACCACAGTCCTGAAAATGACACAGCGATTCTGATATAATCAGGACAGATGAAGGGGAGGTAATTCTATGAATCAGAAAAAATTTCCTGTTATAGCTATAGTTATTGCGGTTGTGCTTGTTTTATTGTTCATCGGAGCAAACCGTGACAAAATGCCCGATACGGGTTATAAGGAAAATCCGCAGACGGTCAGCACCACAACGGTTAAAAAGCCCGACGCTGTTACCTCAGTCACCGAGGAAGCTCCGTCTGTTACTTTGCCGACACCTGCCGGGACAGGCAATACATCTGACAGCACTACAGTGCCTGACAGCACAAGCGACGGCGATACTGCTACCACCATTACCACGACAACAGAAGCTGTCACAACAACCTCTGTTGTGACAGAGCCTGAAAAGGTGGAGCTTTCCGATCTTATCGTTCATTTTATCGACGTAGGTCAGGGCGACAGTATATTCATCGAGCTACCGAATGGCGAAGCGATGCTTATTGACGCAGGCGAAAGTAGTGAGGGCGACAAGGTAGCAACCTACGTATTCTCACAAGGCTATGATACCATAGATTACGTTGTGGCTTCGCATCCTCACAGCGATCATATAGGTGGACTTGCGGACGTTATCAATACCTTTAATATCAGAAACTTTTATCTGAATGCGGTAGAGACCGATTCCGACGCTTACGATAATATGATGAGAGCCGTGAACAACAGCGGCGCTTATGCATATAACGTTACAGCAGGCGACGTGATACTAAACGTAGAAAATCTGCTTATCGAGGTGGTTGCACCGAAGACTACCGATTACGAAGAGATGAACAACAATTCGGTTGTAATAAAGCTGACTTACGGCAATAACAGATTTCTGTTCACGGGTGACGCTGAAAAAAGCGAGGAGGACGGAATCTGGACAAATATAAAATGTGACGTTCTGAAGGTGGGACATCACGGTTCGGATAGTTCATCCTCTCAAAACTTCCTGAAAAAGGTCGAGCCTACCTACGCCGTTATAAGCTGTGGATTGTACAATTCCTACGGACATCCGACGGAAAACGTGCTGGAACGACTTTACGAGCGCAATATAAACGTTTATAGAACCGATCTGCAAGGAACAATAGTATTTACCTCCGACGGTGAAAATATTTCCGTAAACGTAAATCCTTCGGAATACGCTCCGCCCGTTACCACTACCACTACGGTACAGACCAATGCGCCACCACCTGCCGACAACACAGTAACCTACGTTCTCAATACCAATACAAAAAAGATACACTATATGAGCTGTTCCTCCGTTGACAGTATGAAGGAGCATAACAAGGCATTCACAACCGATTACAACAAGGCGATTGCAGAGGGATATAAGCCCTGCAAGCGATGTAATCCGTAATTTTAACAGGAGTTTAAAAGCCCGATTGTCATAGAAAAACAATCGGGCAATTTTTGGTTTTACAAGTCAAAATATTCTGCGATATCGGTATAAACTCTGATATTATCCTTTTCACCAAGTATTTCGTGGCTCATTCCCTGATATTCCTTGCGGCTGACAGCTGTAAAGCCTGCCTTTTCCAGCACGCTGACAGAATCCTGCAGGCCTTTTTCACCGCCTGTGCATACGTCCTGAGCGCCTGAAAAGAAGGCTATGGGCAAGTCCTTGTTCACGTTCTTATACTCCTTAGCCTTATGCATAAGAAGGAGAAGTCTGTACAGATCCTTATAGGCTGAACAAGTAAAGCCCTTGCCACAATAGGGATCGGCAAGATATTTATCAACCGCCGCTTCATTGGTGGAAAGCCAGTCGAATTCTGTTCTCGGATTTTCAAAGCCTTTATTGAATGCCTTCAGGCTGATATTTTCAAGAAGCGGGGATTTATATTCACCGCCACGGAAAAGACCGATTACGTTTGCAAGCACAAGACCGCCGGGGGTTGCCGCCTGATAATTGGGCGCACCCGATAAGGCTACCTTTTTGTACATCCCCGAATCTGTCTGCAGCAGTACGCGGGAAACTATCGTTCCCATAGAATGTGCCATAAGGTAGACGGGCAGGTCTCCGTAACGCTCCGAAATATAATTCCGTATAGTTTTCTGATCGTCAACAAGCGCTCTGTAGCCGTCCTTTTCCTTGAACCAGCCAAGCTTTTCAGCCGCCTCACCGTGGCCTCTCATATCGGAGCTTACAACGCTGTAGCCTCTTTCGTTAAGGAACGTGGCAAAATCTTCGTAGCGTGCCTGATGCTCCTCCATTCCGTGTATAAGCTGAACTACGCCCTTGCAGGAAGGGGCATCATAGACACGGACGTGAAGCTGCACGTTGTCTGTTGCTCTGAGGGTAAATTGTTCCATAGTAGGCCTCCTGAGGTGTTTTTTTAATTATAGCATTTGCAAGGCGAGATGTCAACAAAAACAAACCCGCCCTTCCCGTTTCACGCTTTAGCGCTGATGAGAAGGGCGGAATTTATACCGTAATTAAATTGTTGAAATTAAATTACTTGAGAGCAGCCTGTGTATAGTATAACATTCCAGCCTGCTGGCAGAAACTAAATCCCATAAAACACAAAAACCGTCCCAACTCATAAAATAGAGGACGGTTTTCTGCATCTAAACCGAAAAACTATACCAAATCCTAAAGTTTTTCGGTTATACAAGTAAAAACTTCTTGACTATCGGAAGTTTTTTGGGTATAATAATGGTATATCGGAGGTGTTGCTATGATTATCAGACCTGATTATATTGAAGCTATCAAGCCGTTTATTGACGCTCCACTTGTGAAAATTCTTGCAGGTGTCCGCCGTTGCGGTAAGTCCACTATTCTTGCAATGATGGCTGAGGAACTGAAAAAGCGTGGAATCAGCAGTGAAAATATCATCGAACGCAGATACAACGAAATGGATATGGATGAGAGCTTTACTGCAAAGGATATGTACAATGACCTGAAAACTGCTATTCAGGACAAGGGTAGATGCTACCTGTTCCTCGATGAGCTTCAGGAGGTTGAAGGCTGGGAAAAGGTCGTAAATAGCCTACTTGAAGGCTGTGATGTTGATATTTACGTTACTGGCTCAAATTCAAAGCTGATGTCGAGCGAGATTTCAACCTATCTGACAGAGCCTATGAAAAAAAGTCTGTAAAAAATCAGTCAACTGTGGTAGAATAGAAATATCATAGGAGGCTGATTTATTATGGGAAGACGAAAAAGAGAACCAATGAGCGAAGGAAAGAAGAATATCATC
>JAFTVY010000102.1 GCA_017465545.1 Ruminiclostridium sp. | reverse complement strand
TATATAAAGCAGAGCAAAACTCTCGTTTCACAACTGCTTTAATATTATATCATATCTTAACTTATTTGTCAACACTAAAATTTAAAAAATATTTTAAAAATTTTTAAAAAAACTCTTGACAAACTGTAGAAGAGGTGATATAATAATTAAGTCGTTTGGATGACGAATAAAAATCAAATATTGGGGTGTCGCCAAGCGGTAAGGCACTTGACTCTGACTCAAGCATTTCCGGGGTTCGAATCCCTGCACCCCAGCCAACAAAAAACGCACTTTTGTCTACTGACAAAGGTGCGTTTTTTGAATGATGTTTGCCTTCGGCAAATGATGACGGCTTCGCCTAATGATGTTCGCTGTGCGAATGATGTGTGGCTTCGCCACATTTTATGGCAAACATCGCATCATTGCGAAATGAAGTGGAGCAACATCATATTTGCGAAGCAAATGCATCATATCGCCGTAGGCTATGCACCATTAAAGATATAAGGCTTCGCCTTGATTTATCCAAGTGGTAGCACGATTTCACTAAAGCAATAGTAAATTGTTCCGTTGTTGACAAGTACCTTATATTGTGCTACACTTAAATAAATAAGTATATTCAGGAGGTATGAATATGAAATCAGCTGTCAGACTTTTACTTGCTTCTTGCTTCGCTATTTCTCTTTTCCTCTTGACTTCTTGTTCGGGCTATAACGATCAGATGATAAAGCATTTAGGAAATAAAAACAATTATTCCTCCTATAGCGGAGAAATTTGCGACGTGTATTATTATGATAATTCGCATAACAAAAACAGTGTATTATCTCTTGATTCTCTGCCTGATACAGAGGTTATATTTGAAATCACCTTTGATCATCCGGGCATTGTGCAAAATTTTTTAGGTGGAACTCCGAATGCGGACAGACCTCTTGATGATTATAAATTTCAGTTTCACGTAACGAAGGAAAACAATCGTATACTTAAGGAAAACGGTTTTTACGATGTTGTTACAAGGAACACGAAGATTGAAATACTAAGCTCCGATTTTATTTATATGGATTCAGATTTCTTTTTTGTTGCAGGCGTTACCTATAACAATGATGAATACCTGCCCTTTGAAAGCGGATTTTCAAATATAGAAAAATATATAACACAAAACAAAAGTCTGTTATAGTATTTATAGATTATTTTCGTTATACTGATAAAAAGGAGGGATTTAAATGGGATATACAACCTTCAGTCCCGTTGATGACCGTTTCGGATTTAAAACAAACGGAACCTTCAAAACCGCCTATGACAGCGAAAGGGTAGTAATTCTCGCTATATTTGGCGTGATCATTTTCTTCCTTGTGTCTGCAGTTATCTGCTTTATTTTAGGCTTTCAGATGATATTTACCCCGCCTGATATGAATAAGACTGCTCTTGAAGGAGAGAAGGGTAACAGAGTTATTTTCGGCTTCAATACCGCAGAATACGGACTTCTTATAATATCCATGATCATCTTTTTTATTATGGCTATTTTAAGTACAGCCGCACTTCTTGTAGCCTTTGCAATTTTAAAATCAGGAAAGAATTGTTTTTATAAAGCAGATGAAATCCGTATGGAAATTATTCAGCAGGGCAGAAGAAGAAAAGTATCGGTCATAAATTATGCCGACGTTACAAAGGTAGACTACAGAGATCGTAAATTTCTCTTTTTAGGAGGATTTGACGTCTTTGTACATACAAATAAGAAAACTTATGAGTTCAGATTTATCCACAACCGCTTATCAAAGGTAGTGGGAATTTCCGAAACTCCCTTCAATATTATTTTAGAACGGACGGGTGCCGTAAAAAGACCTGAATATTGATTTTTGGTTTAAAGCAAGCAGGACTGCAAAAAAAGAAAAGGTTGGTGGAATATATGGAAACGTTATTTGAAAGTGTTTACGTAAGAGATGAGAAGGTTGCGAAGGAAACCTTCAGATATTTTTATTTTCAGCGTAAGGTATTGATTGCATGTTATGTGGTGATGGCCTCTTCCTTTTTGGTTGCTATACCGCTGGCAATATCGGGTAGCAGTAATATCTGGCCGGTATTCATATTTGTTCCGTTGTTTTTTGCTATCGTTATCTATCGCTATATCCAGGCTGTCAGAATGTCTGTAAAGCGTGACAGAGAGCTTTTTGGAGAGGACGTTACAATAAGATCGGTTGCAACTGATACTTACGTTCAGAATTTAGCACCCGACGGAGGTAATGCCAAAGCGGAATATCGTAATATCAGAAGTGCAGTACAGACAAAGAATCTGATTTTACTCTTTACGCAAGCAAATCTGATATATATATTTAAAAAGGATTCGTTCACAAAGGGAACTGCAGAAGATTTTATCCGACATCTGAGAAACAGAGGACTTCAGATAAAATAAATAAAAACTGCGTAGCAATGCTGTGAACTATCACCATATAAAAAGGAGAGTCATCATGATCGATATTGCTGAAAAAATGTATGAAAAGGTAAAATCAATAATTGAGACCTGGTCAGAAGATGATATATACGCTATATCATTCTTCGTAAATTCAAACGAATCATATGAGTATAAGGAGTTCAGCAACGTTTCGTATTTTGCTATAAGCTATAATACGGAAGATGATTGCGACAGAGCAAAGAAATATTCGGAAGAACGATGGAATTACGCTTTCTGGCGACAGGACGAAATTCCCGTCATCGATCCCTTTGAACCTGATGAGCTGACCGATCTGCTTTTTAAGTGGTACGAAGAAAACGGTATTACCGATATCGGATGCGAAGACGAAGATAGCTACGACAGTAAATTCAACTATATTGGCAAAGGTCCGGTGGGACATTATGAGCTTCTGACGATAGTGTCAGAGGTTGCAAAACGCCTTCAGGAGGAAGGATATATAGAGAATCATTTTAAGAAAAAGCTCCCCATTATCGTTCATGGACTTGAATATGCCTGGTTTGACATTGAAGCTACACAAAAGGCAAACCCGAATGGTGAAGCGGACGTATTCTTAAAGGCTATGAAAAAATTGGGTATGGTTTAATCGCTTTATTTGTTTTTACAAAGTAATTTCCCTACAGGGCAAACCACATTAAAATTGTGACCGCAGACTGAAAAGCCTGCGGTCCTTTGCATATATGAATGGAGGTAATAAGAAAATTACTTTACTATAAGCTGACTGCCGTCATAATCTACAGTCAGGGTTGTGCCGGGTGCAATATCGTCTGCGATTATCTTTCTTGCGATAAGGGTTTCTACCTTTCGCTGAATGAATCTCTTCAGCGGTCTTGCACCGAAGCTCGGATCAAAGCCACCCTCAACCACGTATTCCTTCGCCTTGTCGGTGATTTCAAAGCCTATCTCCTTATCGGAAAGACGCTTTTTAAGATCGATAAGCATAAGATCAACGATTCGGTAGATCTCGGACTTTTTAAGGGGCTTGTAGAATACGATCTCATCCAGTCTGTTTAAGAATTCGGGGCGGAAATGGTTTTTAAGAAGCTTTTCAACCTGCTCCTTTGTCTCATCCGTAATTTCACCATCCTCACCGATTCCTTCAAGAATATAGTTAGAACCTAAGTTAGACGTCATAATTATAATAGTATTCTTGAAATCCACGGTACGTCCCTGGGAGTCGGTGATTCTGCCGTCATCCAGAACCTGAAGAAGGATATTGAATACGTCGGGATGTGCCTTTTCTACCTCGTCAAGAAGGACTACCGCATAAGGCTTTCTTCTTACCGCCTCGGTAAGCTGACCGCCCTCCTCATATCCCACGTATCCCGGAGGTGCGCCTATAAGACGGCTCACGCTGAATTTCTCCATATATTCGGACATATCAATGCGGACTATGTTATGCTCGTCATCAAATAAGGATTCGGCAAGCGCCTTTGCAAGCTCGGTTTTACCTACACCCGTAGGGCCTAAGAAAAGGAAGGAGCCTATCGGCTGATTGGGATTGGCAATACCCGCCCTTGAACGGAGGATAGCCTCGCTTACCTTCGTTACAGCTTCATCCTGACCTATTACTCTACCGTGAAGGATATTTTCCATAGAGAGCAGTTTTTCTCTTTCGCCCTCCATCAGCTTTGATACGGGGATACCTGTCCAGCGGCAGATTATCTTTGCAATCTCTTCCTCAGTTACCTTATCACGAAGGAAGGTATTCGACTTGCTTGTTTCAGCTTTTTCTTCCTCTGCCTGAAGCTCCTTTAAAAGCCCGGGCAGTTTGCCGTATCTCAGCTCTGCCACCTTGTTAAGGTCGTAGCTTCTTTCTGCCTGCTCAATAAGGCTGTTGGTAGCCTCTATCTCCTCACGGAGCTTCTGCACCTTGGAAATTGCAGATTTCTCATTTTCCCATCTTGCCTTCATCTCGTTGAATTTTTCTCTCATTTCGGCAAGCTCCTGCTGAACTGCCGCCAGATGCTCGATAGAAATGCGGTCGGTTTCCTTTTTCAGCGCCGCCTCTTCGATTTCGTGCTGCATAATACTGCGACGGATATCATCAAGCTCGGAGGGCATGGATTCCATTTCTGTCTTTATAAGAGCGCAGGCCTCGTCCACAAGGTCTATAGCCTTATCAGGCAGAAATCTGTCGGAAATATATCTGTTTGAGAGCGTTGCGGCGGCTATGAGTGCCGCATCGTGAATCTTAACTCCGTGGAATACCTCGTATCTGTCCTTTAAGCCACGGAGGATAGAAATAGTATCTTCAACAGTAGGCTCGTCAACCATCACGGGTTGAAATCTTCTTTCAAGGGCGGCATCCTTTTCGATATACTGTCTGTACTCGTCAAGAGTGGTAGCACCGATACAATGAAGCTCACCTCTTGCAAGAAGGGGCTTTAAGAGGTTTCCCGCATCCATTGCGCCGTCTGTCTTGCCTGCTCCGACGATGGTGTGAAGCTCGTCTATAAAGAGTATTATCTGTCCTTCGGATTTCTTTATAGTCTGTAAAACCGCCTTGAGTCTTTCTTCAAACTCGCCTCTGTATTTTGCACCTGCTACTAAAGCACCCATATCAAGAGAGAATACCTGTCTGTCCTTCAAATTTTCAGGTACGTCTCCTCTTACTATTCTCTGGGCAAGTCCCTCGGCAATGGCAGTCTTACCAACGCCAGGCTCACCGATAAGAACGGGGTTATTCTTCGTCTTACGGGAAAGGATACGTATAGCGTTTCTTATTTCACTATCTCTGCCAATAACGGGATCCAGCTTATTCTGCCTTGCAAGCTCGGTCAGATCCTGACCGTACTTTTTCAGTACGTCGTAGGTTTCTTCGGGATTCTGTCCCGTTACTCTGGCACTTCCTCGTACCTGCTGTAATGCGGAAAGAAAATCCTTTTCGTTAATACCGAAGGCAGAGAATAGCTCCTTGATCTCTTTCTGCGGCTTTCTTAAAAGGCCTAAAAACAGATGCTCTACAGAAATATATTCGTCCTTCATCTGCTTTGCGGCGTTTTCCGCTTCGGTAAGCGCCTTGTCCATATCGGCTGAAATGTAAACCTTGTCAGGTTCACGGCCTGTGCCCGTCACCTTTGAAATGCCGTTTACAAGAGCAGTAGCCTTTGCGAGAAGTCCCTCTTCATCCGCACCCATTTTCTTTATAAGCTGGGGGATGAGTCCTTCCTCTGCCTGAAGCAATGCCACAAGTAAATGCGGCTGTTCGATGTTCATATTTTGATATGAAACAGCTATGCTCTGGGCGTTAGAAATTGCTTCCATTGATTTTTCGGTTAAGTTGTTTGTGTTTAACATATCATATGCCACCTTTCTTTTGTCCTTACAGTATTATCTGTAGATTTTTCATTCTCTCTTTATATAATTTATCAATCAGCAGGAGTGCCGTTTTCCTGTCTGACAGATATTCAAAATAAATCTTTATCAGCTTGTCAATAAATCTTACGTAGTCGGAAATTGCCGTTGCCATTTCGTCAGGAGTAATTTCCTTTGCACCCTTTACAACGGGGATATTCAGCAGTCTTTCCATTCTGTCGCCGTCGATTTGAGCAATAACGTCGGCAATTCCGGAAAGATATTTCGCTTCTGTCTTTAAAAAGCAGTTGTAAAAATCGTTCATTGCGGTTGTGAGTGCTTCGTTCTGGGTGCGGAAGCTCACCTTCAGCTTGCCTGAATAATCTCCTTCACGGTAAAGCTCCACCGCATAGCGTATGGTTGGCTTATACTTGTAGGGGAGAGGACTGCGGATAAGCATTCCGCTGTCACCTGCGGCGGTCTGAAGTCTGAATATATCGTTATCGAGAAGTCGCATCATATTTTCCATAATGCTACGCATTCTTGTTTCGGGAGTTTCTACCGACAGCTTTTCGGCTAAGATCCTGTCTATCAGAGAGGAACGGCTGACGCCCATTTTATAGGCGAGATTATCCACCGCTCTTACTATATCATCGCTTAAAACAAGGCTGTATACACTCTTGCTCATATTATATCCATTCCTTTCGGCATTTCTCTGTTACGATTTGATTGTAGCATAATTTTAATAACTTGTCAAGTGTTTTATATAAATTTATTTACGAGTTATAGAATTAAGTATTAAAGTTTATGAAAACAAATCAGTTTATTATCGCTTGTAACCAAGAGATAGCAATACTTTTTGTGCATTACGTAGAATATGTATAATTCTGTATTGAGCTTTTTGGAAATTGGTGGTATTATAATATCAGAAGACTATATAAAGGAGCGATATGCCATGAAAAATAAAATAAAGCTTACAGCACTTATATTATCTCTTACAACCCTTTTCGGCTGTGCGGAAAATAATTTAACAAGCAGTGGCGAAAGCTCTTTACAAAATAGTGAGGTATCGTCGTCGGATATTACTTCCTCGGTTTCTGAAAGTACAACGTCAACAGAAAGTACAGAGTCGGTGGATGAAAACTGGATAAAGGGAGATGAAGATTGCGAGATATTTTCCTTTGACAGGGATAGCTTCTCATTTACCAACGCTCATTATGAAATGGACAAAGGCTATGATTCTCACGGATTTTCTCCCTATGCCGGTAGTGCTACACTTGAAGAATATACTTTGGAAAAAAGAAGAGGTGTATTTATAAAGGGAAGAATTGCAGGAGACAGCTATAATGCATTCTATACAGGATATAGTCAATTGTTTTTTGATAATTCCGACACAAGCAAATCAGGTAAAATAACGGAAGCGAAGACGTTTTATCCTCCCTGTTATCCTATCGTGCTTACGCCGATTGTCGTAGAAGAGATAGTTGACGACGGGTTATACGGCACGTCTTTAAAGGTCGGAGATATAGTCTACGTTACAGAAAACTATTACGTAATGTCGGAAAATGTTATCAAGGTTATAGAAGCGGAAAAAAAGTCTGTTCTGGATTCATTGGCGTTACCCGGAAGAGAAGAAACAGCGCAGAGCGTGGAAAGTGAATTCAACAATACAATTGATCTTCATAATCAGCTTCTGAGCCGACACAACGATAAATTAGCGATGGGTGAAATATCCTATCCGATGGAAAAGGACAAATCGTATTTGCTTTTTGTAAACGAAAAACACAGCTATAAAGAGATTGATAAGCAAGACGTCAAAATATGTGAGATGTACCTGAATTTCAACCTTTCAGACGATGCACCGACCTCCTATGGCGAGAAAATGGATGAAAGAATGAACAGATATAAAAGATATATTGATTTCTGGGAGCAGGCAAAAGAGCTTTACGGCTCGCATTTTGAATAAAGAAAACACACCGTACGGTAAAACGTACGGTGTATTTTTTATGGGAGGTGAATTGAAATTTGTCGGGTTGCACCATCAAAAAATGCGGTAATTTATGCGGGGCGTCGAGGACGTCGCCCCCTACATTTCCTTTATAAAATCTTGTGGCAATTCAAAATAATAAAAGGCTCGCAATCTCTGTATTACACGGGATGTTTCATTGCCCTGAAGGGCGTCGCTGTCCGTTGGACAGCTGGGGCATAGCCCCAAACAGAGGTCATTGGTCTAAAGACCGTCGCAGTCTTTCAGACTGCTGCAGGGGCGGTAGCCTAAACTTTACGAAAATTGCATTTTCATAAAGTCACGCAGTCCTATCGGACTGCTCCCAGCCCCAGCAGTTCGCAGAACTGCGACAATTTCGGCAAACACTTTTGCCGAAAAATATTCCCCTTGAGGGGAAGGGGGTTAGGGGTTAGGGTGACACCACACCCGAGCGGAGCGATAAACTACAATTTACCACACTTAAATTATATAATAAAAAAATCACCTGCACACCACAAGAAATCCCCCGTGATTACTCACAGGGGGATAAATAATTTTATTTTTTGTCTGTCCAGATATCCGCCGTCAAACTGTCTTATAGATTAGTACAAGATATTAAAAGGCGGAACTTGGATTGAACGCCACGCGTTCAGACGGGCATTACCTTGTTTGCTTTGTCAGCGTGGTCTGCGTCAATGCCGAGCTGCTTGTCCTTGCGCTTTTCAAAGAACTTTTCAGCAACCTGACCGAACATAGCATAGCTTAATACGTCTTCTTCCTGCTGTGTCCACTTTGCACATTCTTCCTTCAGCTTTGCAAGCTCAGGCTGAATGAGGTCAGCAGGACGGCAGTCGATAGGCTCTTCGTCGCCTAAGATCTTCTTTCTGAAATCGGGATCGATAGCGGCAGGAGTCTTACCGTAGTTACCCTTTACAAGTCCCTTGAATTCCTTTGTAACCGTCTTGTAGCGTTCACCCATGATTACGTTGAATACAGCCTGTGTACCAACGATCTGTGACGTGGGAGTTACAAGAGGAGGCATACCTGCATCTGCTCTTACTCTGGGTACTTCACGGAGCACCTCTTCAAACTGATCGGACTTGCCAGCCTGCTTGAGCTGGGAGAGAAGGTTTGAAAGCATACCGCCGGGAACCTGATAGATAAGCGCATTAGCGTCTGTTGCGAGCATCTTGGGATCGAGAAGACCGTTGTCAATATACTTCTTACGGAGTGTCATAAAGTAGTCACGAACCTCTGTGAGCTGCTTTAAGTCAATACCTGTATCATATTCACTACCCTGAAGTGCGGCTACCATAGACTCTGTAGGAGCGTGGGATGTGCCAAGCGCTAAAGGTGACATTGCTGTATCAATCATATCTACGCCTGCTTCGATACCCTTTAATAAGCACATAGAAGCAAGACCTGACGTGTAGTGTGTGTGGAGTGAGATAGGAATATTTACTGCACTCTTTAAAGCCTTTACGAGCTTTTCTGTAGCATAGGGAGTGAGAAGAGCCGCCATATCCTTGATACAGATAGAATCTGCACCGGCTTCTTCAATTCTCTTTGCATAATCTACGTAATATTCATCTGTAAAGATTTCACCGAGTGTGTAGGAAATAGCGATCTGTGCGTGTGCGCCTTCCTTCTTTGCCGCCTTGACAGCAGTTTCAAGGTTGCGGATATCGTTTAATGCATCGAATATTCTGATGATGTCAATACCGTTTGCACAGGACTTCTGAACGAAATATTCCAGCACGTCGTCAGCATAGTGACGGTAACCGAGCATATTCTGTCCTCTGAAAAGCATCTGGAGCTTTGTGTTGGGCATTTCCTTCTTGATTGTTCTGAGTCTGTCCCAGGGATCTTCGTTTAAGAAACGAAGGCAGGAGTCAAACGTAGCACCGCCCCAGCATTCAACGGAGTTGAAACCGATCTTGTCCATAGTGGAAAGGATAGGCTTCATTTCATCCATTGTCATTCTTGTAGCAAGAAGTGACTGGTGAGCGTCACGGAGTACGGTTTCTGTAATCAGTACCTTAGCCATTATTTTAAATTCCTTTCAGTATCACTTATGCGTTGATTGTTGCGATAACAGTACCTGTTTCAACAGACTGTCCCTTTGTTACGTTGATGCTTGCGATAGTACCGTCGCAGGGAGCAACTACGTCGTTTTCCATCTTCATAGCTTCGAGGATAGCGATAACCGTGCCGTTTGTAACCTTTGTGCCTACAGCGAGCTTTACGTCAACGATTGTACCGGGCATGGGTGCGGCTACCTTTGTGCCACCCTGTGCGCCTGCGGGAGCGGCGGGTGCTGCCGCCTTCTTGGGAGCGGGAGCTGCTGCGGGAGCGGCTACAGGAGCTGCAGAACCGTCTGTTTCTTCAACTGTTACGTCATAAGCTGTGCCATTTACAGTAATGTTATATCTTTTCATATCTTTAAAATTCCTTTCAGATTTATATTACTTTAATTAAAATACGAAGTTTACGTGCTTCTTTGCGGGAGCAAGAACTCTCTTGGATGCTGTTACGTCAATTGCAGAGGTGATAGCAGACTTTGTATCAGCTACTTCAATTACTCTGTCAACGTAGCCTAAGGATGCCGCTGTGAAGGGATCTGCTTCGTTTTCAGCATATTCCTTTGCCGCCTTTGCTGTATCTTCAGCAGATGCCGCACCGTTAAGGAAGGTTACTGCCGCCTCAGGTGATACGGGAGCGATAACTGCATCCTCCCATGCAAAGCAGAAGTCACTACCTGCCGCTGTGCTTGCAAGGGATACGTATGCACTACCATATGCATTGCCTGTGATAACTGCAATCTTTGCTGTTGTAGCGGATGCGTAGGTCTGCATAAGCTTTGCACTGTTTCTGATAGAGCCTGCAAGCTCTGCCGCACTTGATTTTTCGTAGCCCTTTGTATCAACAAAGGTTACAACGGGAATTGAGAATGCATCGCAGAGTGTTACAAAGCGTGCAATCTTTGCGCTGTCATCGTTATTTAAATATTCAGCACCGTTTGTAGTTACAAAGCCTACTGTACGCCAGTTTACACTACCGATTGCTGTAACTGCCGCAGAGCCGAAGCCGTTATAAAGCTCTGTTATACTATCCTTGTCAGCTACCGCTGAGATAAGGTCAAGTCCCTTTAAATCCTCTGTTACTACTGCGTCGTTTTCCGTATAATAATCGTTGCCGGCTGTTTCGAGATTGTTTGCAGGGAGCATAGCAATGAGCTTCTTTGCCTTTGCAATAGCCTCGTCGCCATCCTTTGCAATAACAGCCGCAACACCTGATTTAGCCGCATTTTCTGCTGTGCCTGCGCCTTCTGTCTTGTCATCAGCTACAAAGGGAGCTGTCATGAAAAGCTCGGACTTTTCTGTCATTATTACAATATCAGCCATGCAGGCGATCATAGCGTTTGTACCTGCACATACGCCATCAACGATAGCTATCTGGGGTACTGCACCTGATAATGCCGCACTTGACTTTGCAATATCACCATAAGCCGCTAAAAGCTTCATACCTTCAGCAATATCTCCACCCTTTGAATCGAGAATAGAAACAACGGGAGCACCGTTTCTTAATGCAAGGTCATATACCTTTTTAATTTTGAGAGCCGCACTTTCGTCTGTAGCGCCACTCTTAACGCTTGTATCCTGCGCATATGCATAAACCACAGCACCATCAACAAAGCCATAACCGCTGATTACGCCTGCTGTGTTCTTGTCCTTACCAACAAACTTATCAAGCTCTACAAAGCTGTCTTCGTCAAAGAGCTTTATAAGCTTTTCAGCCGCCGCACTTGTTGAAGCACTCTGTAACATTTCCGCAATTGTCTTCTTCATTGCCTTTTGTCCTCCGTTTTATGTTTTTGTGTTCAAAACACAATACAATCATATTAATTATAACTTATTTTGTGAAAAATAACAAGCCAATTTTTCACTTTTTGCAATTTTTATGTAATGTGAAAAAATTATCAATGTTATCTATCAAATTATTGTCGATTTGCACAAACTGAAGTCGGATAAGCTCATCCATTACCTCTTTTTTCTGCTCGGCAAACCTGCATTTGTTTACAAATCTGTTGAAGGCGTAATTCAGCGCCGCCCTGCATAATCCGTCTATAAGGAATCTGTCCGAGGATATTTCTTTTATAACAAGGGTATCGGCTTCTATCTCACAAAGAATAGTTCCGAGTACCTCCTCGCCGTCCTTTGCCTCAAGAAGAATTCCTTCCCTGAAATCATCGTTCTGCAGAATTGTTATCATTACTGTCTGCCACGCTTTCCTGCGGGATTGACTCTTTCATTCTTGATAAGAGCTCTGAGTCCCTTCAGTTCTTCAGCTGTGAGATCTTCCCACTGTCCCGGCTTCATCATACCGAGCTTTACGTTGCCGACTGCATTTCTTTTCAGTCTGATGACCTCAAGCTTTACCGCCTCGCACATTTTTCTTATCTGACGGTTCTTGCCCTCGGAAATTATAAATTCGAGTACGGTTCTGTTCTCTTCCTCTGTCAGTACCGCAACGGTGCAGGGAAGGGTTACTCCGCTGTCAATCTTGACGCCTGAAGCGAGTGTAGTCAGCTTGTCATCGCCCACAGTACCCTTGACTGTTACACGATAACGCTTTTTGATGTGCTTTGAGGGGTGCATAATGCTGTTTGCAAATTCGCCGTCATTTGTGAGCAGAAGCAGACCTTCTGAATTCTTATCCAATCTGCCTATGGGATACACTCTCTCTTCAATATCCGTAAGCAATTCGGTTATAAGCTTTTCGTTATGCTCGTCAGCCATTGAGGTGAGATATCCTCTGGGCTTGTAGAGCTTTATGTAGCGGAGCTTTGTAGCTCCCGTTTCTATCTTTTCTCCGTTTATTGTGATAAGGTCGTTTTTGGGATCCGCCTTGTCACCAAGCTTTACAGGTCTGCCGTTTACCTTGACAGCACCCATTTCTATATATTCCTCGGCTTTTCTTCTTGAACAGTAGCCGCTGTCTGCAATTATTTTCTGTAATCTTACCTTTTCCATTTTTCTTTCCTTTTTGTCCGCTGTACTATGACAGCAATCTTTTTATGAATCTGAATATACTTGTAAAGAAGTCAACCTCTTGTGGTTTCTTTACGCATTCCTCTGTTGTTGTTATTTCCGATACTGCTATGATTTTGTCGTTCAGGATATATTCTATCTTGCCTACCGTTTCGCCCTTTGAGACGTCTGCATAGATAAAGCGGGGAAGGTGTATAACGGTAGTCACCTTGTTTTTCTGCGAGTCCGTAAGAGGCAGAGAAACGGGTGTGGTCGCAAGTCCGACGCTATCCTTATCAGAACCCGTTACGGGCAGAGAAAGAGCGCTTATATCGTAGTCGGCTTTCCGGATTTTTACTTCAGCAAAGCCGTAATCAAACAGCTTTGTATGATCGTTCCAGTCATCAGGTGCATTGAGAGTCACCGCAATCAGAGTAACTCCGTTGCGGCTCGCCGCAGAAACAAGGGTACGCCCCGCATTATCGGTAAAGCCCGTTTTTACGCCTATGCAACCGGGATAGCTTTTTAACAGCTTGTTGGAATTGTTCATCCATCTCTCGTAAGGCGGATTCCCGAATTTCACCTTTGCGCTTTTCTGACAGCAGATTTCTCTGAAATCCTCATTCTCAAGAGCATATGCCGTAAGTAACGCCAGATCGTAGGCACAGGAATACTGCCCCTTTGCATCAAGTCCCGAAGGGGTAACAAAGTTGCTGTCCTTCATTCCGATGGCTTTTGCTTTTTCATTCATTTCTTCAGCAAAGGCAGAATAGCTTCCTGAAATATTTATCGCCGCCGCATTCGCCGCATCGTTGCCCGATGGCAGAAGCATCCCGTAGCACAGCGCCCGTCTTGTTACAATATCGCCCTCTTTAAGTCCCATTGAAGTACCCTCAGTGAGAATAGCGGTGCCATCAACGGTAAACTGCTTGTCAAGGTCGCCTGCTTCAAGGGTAAGAAGCGTAGTCATTATCTTTGTGGTGCTGGCAATACTGCGATGCTCTTTTTCATTCTTTGAAAAAAGAACAGTACCCGTGTCAGCCTCAATAAGTATAGCGGCACTTGCCGATACCGATATATCGGACTGCTCCTCTTCATAATACAGCGATTGTGCGCTTGTGGGCATAGCTATACCTGCCGCTGTAATAACAGCGGCAAGAAATATAGCGGAAATTCTCAGTTTTTTCATAAGCTGTCCTTTCAGTTTTTTTAATACTTATGCCTGAAAGGACAGAATTATTATTTACTTTTCTTCTTTTTCAGCTTCTGCTTCTTCGCTGTCGCCCTTCTTGCCGAACATTTCCTTTACCTTTGCAATAAGCTCAGGTGCGCCGTTGATTATTCCTTCAAGTGCGCCGCCACCGCTTGCACCAAGCTCTAACATCTTGACTTCACCGTCACGCTGTACAACGATAAAGGCTACGGGCTTGATTGTTATACCTGCACCGCTACCGCCGGCAAACACATCCTTGGGAGCCTGTGTAGGCAGGTCTGAACCACCTGATACAAAGCCGAAGCTTACCTTTGATACAGGGATTATAATTGTGCCGTCGGGAGAAGTGATGGGTTCTCCGATGATGGTGTTTACATCAACAAGCTCTCTTATCTTTTCCATAGAGGTTGTCATAAGATTGTTGATTGTGTGATTTTCAGCCATGATTATTTTCCTTTCTTATTAACCGAGGGCGAGCCGTCGGTGGTATTCTGATTTAACGTTTTTTGTTCTGCGGTATTCTTCTGCAGGCTTAATTTAAGCATTCTGAAAAGAAACCATATTGCACAGCCAAGGGCTGTACTTATCCTCATTTTTACCTTGCAGTAAAGCATAAAATCCGTCTTGCCCGATTCGAAATCGCAATCGATATTTATTTCCTTTACTTTAAGTCTTACAAACTGATAAAGGAACGCTAACAGATTGTGCACCGCAATATTTATTTTTCCGTAGTTCAGCGCCGCCTTTGCCGCATCGTCACCCGAAGCCGTTATATCTATATAAAGATCGTTTATCCTTATATGGGAGATAAGCCTTTTTACAGGCTTTCCGGCACTTTTTACAAGAAGCTTTACAAGGTCTATCGTTTCGATAAGCTTTTTCTTCTTTGCTTCCTTCTCCCGTTTCTTCTGTTCCTTTTCTCTGCGCTTTTCTTCGGGAGTTTTCTTTTTTTCCTCGCCGCCTTCTGTAGCTTCTTCGGAATCTGCCTTAATTTCCTCTTCCACTTCTTCTGTAAGGGTATCGGCTTGTCCTGATTTTTTCAGCTCACGAAGGCGCTTTTTTTCTTTTTTCAGGCGTTCTTTTTCTTCCTTACGTTTCTTTTTTTCTTCCTTTTTCTTCGCCTTTGCTTTTTTCTTTTCTTCCTTCTTTTTTACCTTTTCGGGGTCTTCATCCGAATCAATATAAAAAAGGGTTATCCCTGCGTATTTTACCCTGACGTCAATCTCTTCGTCAATAAAAATACTTACCGAAACCGACATAAATAACAGGATAGCAATTAACAGCACTATGCCTAAAAATATGAACCAGCCCATATTTATGCCCATTCCTTTCTGTAAAATTTATTTTTTATAGATTACTCCTCATCCTCGGAGGAAGAGATATATTCCGCTATTTCCGAAAGCTCAACCTGTCCGTCCTCGTTTGGCAGAGAGGGAAGCTCCGAAAGTGACGACAGCTTGAAGCACCTTAAAAAGTTTTCCGTCGTCTTGTAGGTGACCGGCTTTCCCGGAAGGTCGAGTCTGCCTGCTTCACATAAAAGCTCACGCTCTACAAGAGTGTTTATAACACCTGAGCTGTCCGTTCCTCTTACCTGCTCTACAAATGCCTTTGTAACCGGCTGATTGTAGGCTATTACCGCCAGCACCTCAAGAGCGGCAGGGGAGAGCCTTACCTGTCTTTTGTTTTCCATCGCCTTTTTGATGTAGGGCGCATATTCCTCTCTTGTCGATAGCTGATAAGAATCGGCAAGACGGAGAATTTTAAGGGGGCTGTCGGATACGTTGTATTTTCTTTCAAGCTGATCTACAAGCTTTACTACCGTATCTCTTTCAATCCCTGAGGCGTCGCTCAGTCGCTGGGGAGTAATAGGCTCGCCCGACGCAAAAAGTATAGCCTCGATTATACATAATGATTCTTTATAATCCAATTTATTATCCGTTCCTTTAGTTATTCGGTCACAGCGTTTTCTTCCTTGTAATCATCGGCAAAGCTGAATTCCTCTTCGATTCTTTCCCTTGGTACAAAGTGAAGGTATCTGTTATCCTCTGAAAATTTTATACGGCTGTTTTTTGAAAGCTCCAGCAACGCCAAAAAGGTAGCCACCTGTTCAGAACGCTTTTGTCCCTCGTAAAGACTCTTTACCTTGACCTCGCCGCCGTTCATGACTATTTTAAGTACGTGGACTATCTTTGTGAATACCGTTACAAAGCTCTTTGCAACGATAGGCTTTATCGAAGGAGGAGTCTTTCTGATAACCTCCTTGAAGGTTATATTTGACATAGCGAGCAACAGCTCGTCAGGGTCATGCTCATTGTTGTAGGACTTGTCCTCATCAAGCTCTACAGGGCTTCGTACAAATACCAGATCTCCACAGTAGCTTTCCTGAAGCTTTGCGGCGATCTGCTTGCACAGAGCGTACTCTATCAGTACACCCTCCAGCTCCTTTTTCATTTCCTCCGCTTCGTGTTTGGGCAGAAGTGCGGCGGATTTTATGTAGATAAGCCTTGCCGCCATCTCCATAAATTCGCCCGCTATCTCTATATCCGCCTGCTTCATCTGTTCAAGATAAAGCAGGAATTGTTCTAAAAGCAGGGAAATCTCAATGTCGTATATATTCAGCTTGTGCTTTGCGATAAGGGACAGCATAAGGTCAAGCGGCCCTTCAAAAACCTCAAGCTTGAAATTAAGCTCCGTACTCATATTATAAATCTGGTTATAAGGTCCAAAAAGCTCATAACCGCATTATTGAGGAAGGTAAGCGGAATGTCGAGTATATTGGTCCACAGCAGTATCAGAATACCAATCATTATATACTGCTCGTACTGCATGATTTTGAAATAGGTCTTTTCCTTTAAGAACACAAGTAAGATTCTCGAACCGTCAAAGGGAGGTATCGGAAGCAGGTTGAATACCGCAAGGGATACGTTGATTCTTGCTGCGCTGATAAATGCAAAATATACGTAGAACATTGTTGTATCAGCACCGCCCAGCACCAGCACAAGCTTTGCTATTATAACGAATATCAGCGACATCAGTATATTTGAAACAGGTCCTGCTGCCGCAGTCAGAGCCATAGCCGCTCTTGCCGATACCTTTCTCGCTCTGGTGGGGTTTACAGGTACGGGCTTTGCCCAGCCGATACCACAAAGAAGGATACCTATAGTACCAAGCACGTCAAGATGTGCTATAGGATTAAGAGTTACACGGTTCTGTCTGAAGGCGGTATCATCACCGAGCAGCTTCGCCATAAAAGCATGGGAGCATTCGTGGATGGGGAATGCTACAAAGAGAATGACTGCATATGCAAAGACAATAGAGATTATTGCCTGCATACCATCGGCTCTCACTATATCAAAAATCATATTTATGTTCCTTTCTTTCGTCTTATAAAAATATGTATATTTATCTCATCATAATCATTATTAATTATACACCATCTGCACTTATTTTGCAACAATTTTTTATAATTTTTACTGTGCCGTAATTTTCTACGGGATATTTTCGGCAAAGATAATAAAATATATTCAAAACCTCTTGACAAACAACGGATATAGGCATATAATACTACTGTAATCTGTTTCAGGGCGGAGTGAAATTCTCCACCGGTGGTAAAGTCCACGAGCCTTACGGCTGATTCGGTGAAATTCCGAAACCGACGGTATAGTCCGGATGAAAGAATCAGAAATTGCGTTGCCGAAAAATAATGATAACGTTATGAAATAATCGGCTCAGATTTCTAATGACAAAAGCCCTGCATATTGCAGGGCTTATTTTTTATCCTTCAACAGATGACAGAATTTTTTATTGTCGGAAGGCAAGGCAAGGAAATTGCACCGCCTTCAGAAAGGGTATTTTTATGAACGAAACAAACAAAAAAAGCACAGTAAAGGCACTTTTCGACACGAGAAAGCTGGTATTTACCGCAATGCTTTCAGCGGTAGCGGCGGTACTGATGATGTTCAGCTTCAAGATTCCTCTTGTACCGAGCTTCTTATCCTTCGATTTTTCTGATTTCCCTGCGGTTATGGCGTCGCTCACAATGGGCCCCATATCAGGCGTTTTCGTCTGCCTTGTAAAGAATATCATCAATCTCCCCCAGTCAATGACCGGCGGCGTAGGTGAGCTTTCAAACTTTATTTTAAGCTGTACTCTGGTTATTCCTGCAGGTATTATCGGCAGAAAGATACATACCTATAAGGGTGCTATAATCGGCTGTATTATAGGCTGTGTTGCAATGGCTCTGCTCAGCATCGCATCAAACTATTTTGTCGTTTATCCCATTTATCAGAACATTATGCCTATCGAAGCTATTATCGGTATGTATAAGGAGATTAACCCCAACGTCAACGGCCTTTTAGAATGCCTTATAGTTTTCAATTGCCCCTTTACCTTTGCCAAAGGTTTTATAGCTTCGGTACTTTGTATGCCGCTGTATAAGGCATTGCGACCTGTATTCAATAGCTATTATAAAAAGTAAAATATCAGATATAAAAAGCCTTCCGACGAAATCGGAAGGCTCTTCTTTTATTCTTTATCCTTTGATTTGTTGTATTTTACAATACGGAAAATGCCTGTTACGACTATTACACCTAATAGCACCCATAATCCGATGGTTGTAAGCATAGAATCGTTACCGATTTTTATAAGCTTGTCTCCGACCTTTTTCGGAATGAAAACTCCCGTATAATCGGTAATTATTTCTGTGCTTTCCTCGTTTTTAAATTCAAGGGTGAAATTCTTGAAATAAAAATTTAGATCACTCTTACCACGATTCGTACCG
>JAFTVY010000050.1 GCA_017465545.1 Ruminiclostridium sp. | reverse complement strand
GCGGTAGAAAAAACAGAAGCTTAAAGGAATATTATGGACGGAAAAATTTTCACACTCCGCAGTTCTATTGACAAGACTGCCTATAATGTAGTACAATTATTAGTTAAGAACGGTCTTAAGCTGTCTACAGCCGAAAGCTGTACGGGAGGCCTCATATCAGCGTCAATCACGGGAGTTCCAGGTTCGTCAGACGTTTTTGACGAGGGCATATGCACCTATGCAAACAGCGCAAAGATGAAGTATCTGGGAGTTTCTGAAGAAATACTTGAAAGCTGTGGAGCAGTATCCGAGGAAACGGCGCTGGCTATGGCGGAGGGTATGGCAAAGCAGTCGGGCAGTGATATAGCGGTATCCGTAACGGGTATTGCAGGTCCGACGGGCGGAACAACGGAAAAACCCGTAGGTACGGTTTACGTAGGACTTTTTGTAAGGGGCAGAGTTCAGGCAAGGCTTGTCTATACCAACCCCCTTGACAGCGACGGAAAGCCGAGAGAATTTATCAGGCTCAGTACGGTTTTAGAGGCTCTTGAATGGATAGAGTCGGAGCTGTATAGCATCAAAGAGTGATTTAAAGATAAGGAGAAGTCGGATGAGTAAAAAAGATAAAGAGCTTATCGAGGACACACAGACAGAAATAACCGCAGAGGGAAAAAAGGAAAAAAAGAAAAAGCCCTGCCTTATTATAAGAATCTTTAAATTCTTTATCCCTTGGAAGGGCGACAGCGCAGGCGACGTTATAAGAAAGCTTATTTTTATAGCGTCACTGGCAGTATTCATTATAACCGCAGTACCTCTGCTTACTGACGTGGCGGAGATGTATCACGATGAAAAGATATCCCAGGAGCTGAATGATATCTATATCCCCGACGAAGATCCCATAGTTATAGAAAAGGCTGAGGAGGAGGGCGTGCCGCTCCCGTCCTTTGACAAGCTCCTTGAAATAAACAAGGACGTGGTAGGCTACATCAGGATAAACGGCACAGCCATAAACTATCCTGTAGTAAGGGGCGAGAATAACGATGATTATCTTAATCACGATATATACGGCAACCCCAACAGAAGCGGTACTATAATGATGGATTACCGTAACGATATAAGAAAAAATGATAAATCCGATAATTACGTCGTTTACGGTCACAATATGGCGATAGGTACCTTCTTTTCAGGACTCAACGATTATTGGCGTACCCTTTACGATTCTTATGACGGCGCTTCTATAAAGATGTACAAGGAGCATCCCACGATTACCTTCAACACTCTTTACGAGCAGTCTGAGTGGAAGATATTCGCAATAGGTCTTTTCAATACCAACTATAACCACGGCGAGGTATTCGACTATATAAACAAGCTTGATTTTGAAGATGCAGAGGACTTCAACGATTATATCATTGATATTATGGACAGAAGCGACATCTTTACCGACGTTGATATACAGTACGGTGACGATATACTGACGTTATCCACCTGCGTATGGCCCTATCCTGACAACGAGTATATAAGACTGGGCGTATTCGCAAGAAAGGTAAGACCGGGCGAAAGCAAAGAAGTAAACGTAAACGTGGCAAAGGTCAACGCCTACGTAAAGCGCTGGCAGTGGGTTTACGACTACGTTGCAAAGCAGATGGGCGTACAGAGCTACGACTGGTCGTATTCTACCTGGGACAGAAGAAAGCTTCTCAGCTATACTAAGGAGGAAGCTGACGCAGACGGATATATATTCCAGTAAATAAAAATAAGGAGTCTTTCAATGGCTGAAAACAACAAGGCGAAAACCCCTTTATGGACCTGCTTTATCCCCGTCAGGGGCGACAGGGCATTCACCATTGTGCGCAAGATACTCTTTCCGATAATCATCCTCTGGCTTGCCGTTGTCCTTTATATGATAAAGGGCGAATACGAAAAGCCGAAACCCGATCCGGTGCTTATAAAGAACGTTTCACTTCTGGATGACTTTTCGGTAGAGGAAGCGTCCGTGATACCCGTAACAGGGAAAAAACCTGCAACCATACTCCCCGAATATAAGGAGCTGTATGAGCAGAACAACGATATGATAGGCTGGATAAAGATAGACGGCACGGCGATAGATTATCCCGTTATGCAGGTCAAGGGCTTTGACGGGACTATAAATTATAAACACATCTATAATCAGAATATGGTGTATCTTGAACACGATTTCTACGGAAATTACAGCTTTGCAGGTTGCGTGACTGCCGATTACAGAGCGGTATTCGATAAGAACAAGCGACCTGCCAACGCTCTTATCTACGGACATAATCTGCTGAACGGAACGTATTTCCATAATCTGAGATACTATGATATCCCCGTATACGGCAGAGAGTTCTACGACGAGCATCCCACCATACAGCTTGACACTATCTACGAAAAGGGCACCTACAAGATCTTTGCCGTAATGGAACAGAATACTCTTGCCTCAGAGGGTGAGGTGTTCTATTACGACATCGTGTATAAATTCGATAATCAGAAGCAGTTCAACAGCTACTATGCAAAGGTGCTGGACAGAAGCTTTATCTATAATCCCGAAGTGGATTTAGTGTACGGTGACGAGGTCATAGCCTTATCCACCTGCACCTTCCCTTACGGCAAGTCGATAAATCTGAGACTTGTAATATATGCGAGAAGAGTACGTGAGGGTGAAGATCCTACGGTAGACGTAAGCAAGACTATAATAAATGAAGATCCGCTGATGTACGATTATTACTACAGAGTACACGGTGGCGAGTGGGGCGGCAGAAAATGGGATCCCGCTTTGCTTCGTGGCTTCAAGCCTGAAAAAACCTGATGTATAAATATTAAAATAAAGGATGGTACAGTAATATGCCTGATTATAAATCCGTAATGGTAACCACAAAGAAGAAAAAGAAGAAAAAGCAGAATCCTTTTCTTTCCTTTGTTCAGGGACTTATCCCCTGGAAGGGAGACAGCGTAGGCGAAATTATCCGTAAGATAGTTTTCCTTATCTCCATTGTCGCACTTTGCGTTGCCGTGGTTATTATTGTAGATACATACGTATTGAAGCCACAGCAGGATAAGGTGGAATATGACAAGAATATTTTAGAGCTTTACAACAAGGAGCCTACCAAGGAGGAGATAGAAGCTCTCCCTGAAAAGGCAATAAACGTTGAATATGCTACCTTCTACGGTGAAAACCCCGACTTTGTAGGCTGGATAACCATAAAGGATACCAATATAAACTACCCCGTAGTTCAGGGTAAGGATAATGACGAGTACCTCTATGCCGATTTCAGAGGTAATTACAATAAGAACGGTACTATCTTTGCAGACTATGAAAATCGCTTCAAATCCAACGGCGATATGTCTGCCAACACTATCCTTTACGGACATAACCTCCGTACCGAAAACTACTTTACCGACGTTACCGAATACAGAAGAATAGACCTTAACAAGAGCCTTGAATTCTTAAAGGCACATCCCGTTATCGAATTCAACACCCTTTTTGAAAAGGCAAAGTACAAGATATTCTCAGTAATGATACTGAACACCACAGAGGATTACGGCGACGTATTCCGCTATACACAGATGCTGGATTTCCAGAGCAAAAAGGAATTCAACAATTTTGCCGCAGAATGCCTTGACAGAAGCGACTTCTTTACAGGCGTAGATATAAAGTACGGTGACGAATTCCTGACTCTTTCCACCTGCGAATTTGAAAGTATGCTCTACGATATGAGAATAGTAGTAGTGGGAAGAAAGGTAAGAGACGGCGAAAGCTCTCACTTCACCGAAGAAGAGCTTGAAAATTTTGTCCGCAACCCCGATCCTAAATACTGCGAGGTATACCGTGACAACTGGTTCTACGGCACACCCTGGACGGGCAGATACTGGGATCCTGCGTGGATAGAAGGCTATGAGAAGGATGAAACCTTCCTTCAGTGGCCTGAAGAATAATAAAAACAACAGGATAAAGAAATAGAGAGAGGAGGGAATATATGCGTAGCGGCTCAGTCTGGAAGATAGCGACGGCACTTTTTATCGGATGCTTTTATATCTGGCTGTTCGGAATAGTGCAGGTGATAGATGTAAGCGCAGATCACGAGATACAGGTATCTGTCGATATATCCGCTGTCACAACGCCCGATACAAAGGTTCCCTTGTCCTCTACTACAATAAAGCTTCAGCAGATTGGTAAGCCCGGCTTTGAGGATTATATTCCCGAAACTACGGTGGAGGTTACTACTCCTCCTGAAACCACAACGGAGGATAACGTAATAAAACCGCCCGACTATAATGAGGAAGGCACCACCGCACCGAGCGAAACAACGACTCCGCTCCCTGAAACTACAACCACCACACAGACGGCACCTCCCGAAACCACAACGTCAGTAACGCCGCCTACCTTCACTCCCGTACCCGAATGGCTGGAGACGGAGGTCAGCGGAGTAAGATACGTGACGGAAAGCTGTTACAGCCGTAAAAAAGCACTTCTTGGCGCAGAGATTGCCGATTCCTACAGCTATGGGGATAAGGTGACGGTAACGGCAAGAACAAATACCGGCTACTATAAGCTGTCTGACGGCAATTTCATACACGAGGACTACCTCACCGAAACCGAGATTCCTGCGACTACGACCACAACGGGCGGCGGTTCTTCGCCAACGCCTGACAGCGGCACGGATGCCGACCCCGGACTGGTATACGTATACCATGCCGATAAGGATGAATACTTCGCCTGCACAAAGGACGAGCTTATGGCGATGGCGTCAGATGATACCCTTATAGGCTATGACCAGTACCAGGTGGTAACGGTGGAAAACGGCAAATTCGTGGTAACACACACCTGGGATTTCAACAACCCTGACTATACCTATCTTTACGTAGTCGGCTCGGCAAGAGAGCTTGTAATTGAGGCTGTAGTAGCGGAGATCTCCGACTGGTATGAGGAAGAGGCTATAAAGGCGCAGGCGATATGCGATTATACCTACTTAAGAAAAAAGAACATCTACGGCACGATTCCGCCTATCCACCTTGTAACCTATAACTACAACAGAGCAAGAGTAGAAAAATGCGTGGATGCGGTACTGGGCAAGGCTGTATATTATAATGGCGAAATGATTCAGTCCACCTTTACTGCGGCAACGGCAGGCTATACTAATTCCTCCTATGACGTATGGGGAGTGCATTATCCTTATCTTGTCAGCGTGGACAGCTCCTGGGAGATGAAGTACGATACCTTCAAGAAGGACGGGGCACGTTTTGACAGCAGCTACGTAAAGGAAAGAGTAAAAACCGTACTCGGCATAGAGCTTACAGGCTCTCCCTCCACCTGGTTTTCTGTAAAGGATACCCTTGAGGGAACGGAAAACGGCTGGGTAACTTCAATATCCGTAGGCGGTAAGACCACCTACACAGACTCAAGCGGAGTAAATCGCAAGATTACCGGCAGAATAATCAGAGAGCAGGTTCTTGACTTTGCGATAGTATCTCCCGCCTTTACTGTAGGCTATGATGAAAGCACCGACGAAGTGATTTTCTACATATACGGAAGCGGTCACGGAGTAGGCTTCTCCCAGTTCGGCGCACATATTGCGGCGCAGGATATGGGCTGGACCTATGACAAGATTTTAGCCCACTACTTCCCCGGAACGGAAATCAGATAAAAAGCTATAAATGAATAAATGATTAGTGAGCGAACACGATAGATTGTTCGCTCACAATAAAAATTTTAATCCCGCCGTTTTGCAACTGCGGGATTAATCTTTTCTTATAAAAGGCGGGCATTGCCCATAGGGGCACCCTATGCCCGCTCGTGTTTATTTATTTGTTTTTGTCAGAAAAGCCGTTAGTTTTTCGATAACCGCTTTATCCGTTTCAGGATATATACCGAAGGGGAAGGGGATTTTCATCTCCTCGTACTTGCTCTCGCATAGCTTTCTGAAGGGGAGTAGCTCGGTATAGGTGACGTTATCGTATTTTTCCGCAATGCCGTTAAACAGCTTTACGTTTTCTTCGTTATCGTTGATGCCCTTTACTATCACCTGGCGAAGCCAGACGGGAACTTTCTTTTCAGAAAGCTTCTGAAGGAATTTCAGCGGTGCTGACATATCGCAACCGATATACTCTTTATAATCCTTGTCATTTGTCATCTTTATATCAAGTAAGCATAAATCGGTATAGTCCAGCATCTTTTCTATATTGCCGTTCAAAATACAGCCGGAAGTGTCAACGCAGGTATGAATACCTGCTTTTTTACATTCCTTAAAAAGCTCTGTAACAAATTCCGCCTGCATCAGGGGTTCTCCGCCTGAAACGGTTATACCGCCCTTTTTACCGAAATAACTGCGGCATCTTGAAACCATCGCCATAATCTCTGTGACTGTGGCAGTTTTGCCGCCGTCAAAGGCTCTTGTTTCGGGGTTGTGACAGTATCCGCAGTGCAGGGGACAGCCCTGCAGGAATAATATGAATCTCACTCCCGGACCGTCTAAAGTCCCCATAGTCTGTACGGAGCTGTATCTGCAAGTAAGCTCTGCCATATTATATACTGCTGTGGAAGGTACGGCTGATAACCTCTCTTTGCTGTTCCCTGGACAGCTTGTGGAAGTTTACGGCGTAGCCTGATACACGGATGGTAAGGTTAGGATAAGCTTCAGGGTTTTCATAAGCCTCAATCAGCTTTTCCTTATTAAGCACGTTTACGTTAAGGTGATGTGCATAGTTTGAGAAGTATCCGTCGAGGATAGCAACAAGATTTTCCGCTCTTTCCTCTTCGTCCCTTCCTAAAGCGTCGGGGATGATGGAGAAGGTGTTGGAGATACCGTCACGGCAGTAATCGTACTGGAGCTTTGCCACGGAGTTGAGGGATGCAACAGCGCCGTTTGTTTCACGGTTGTGCATGGGGTTTGCACCGGGAGCGAAGGGCTCGCCCTTCTTTCTGCCGTCGGGAGTAGAGCCTGTCTTCTTGCCGTATACTACGTTTGAAGTGATGGTGAGAGCGGAAAGCGTGTGGAGTGCGCCTCTGTAGGTGGGGTTCAGCTTCAGCTCTGCGGAAACCTTCTGAATTATATTCTGTGCAATCTTGTCAACTCTGTTGTCGTCGTTGCCGAACTTGGGGAAGTCGCCTTCAATATCAAAGTCAACGATATAGCCGTTTTCGTCACGGATAGGCTTTACCTTCGCATACTTTATAGCGCTGAGTGAGTCCGCCATAACCGAGAGACCTGCAATACCGAAAGCCATAAGTCTTTCTACCTCGGTATCGTGCAGAGCCATCTGAGTTTTTTCATAGGCGTACTTATCGTGCATATAGTGGATTACGTTCATTGTGTTTACGTACAGCTTACATAACCAGCTACGGTATACGTTCAGTCTTTCCTTTACCTTGTAGAAGTCGAGATATTCGTCCTGCATAGGCTCCATCTGAGGGCCTAACTTCATACCCGTAACGTTATCATAACCACCGTTTATGGTAAGTAACAGAAGCTTCGGCAGATTGAAGCGTGCACCGAAGAACTGCATCTGCTTGCCCACCTTCATAGCGGATACACAGCAGGCGATAGCATAATCGTCGCCGTATTCCATTCTCATAAGGTCATCGTTTTCGTACTGGATGGAGTCTGTGTCTATTGAAATCTGTGCGCAGAATTTCTTGAAGGGTTCGGGCAGTCTTTCAGACCATAATACTGTCAGGTTGGGTTCGGGACTGCTGCCTAAATTGTAAAGGGTGTTGAGCATACGGTAGCTGCCCTTTGTAACCAGCGGTACGTTTTCTGTGGTGATACCGCCGACGCTTTCGGTAATCCACATAGGATCGCCACCGAAAAGCTCGTTGTATTCGGGGGTACGCAGATGTCTTGCACTACGCAGCTTCATAACGAAATCGTCGATAAGCTCCTGCGCCTGCTCTTCTGTAATTGTGCCACGCTCCATATCTCTGCATACGTAGATGTCAAAGAAGGTGGAAACTCTGCCAAGGGACATCGCCGCACCGTTCTGCTCCTTGATGGAAGCAAGGTAAGCGAAATAAGTCCACTGGATGGCTTCTTTTGTGTCTCTTGCGGGCAGGCTGATGTCATAGCCGTACATCATAGCCATTTCCTTCATCTTTTTAAGGAAGCTTATCTGCTGGAACAGTTCTTCGGACAGACGGATAGTCTCAACGTCCATTACACCCTCGCCTATCTTCTTCTTGTCGAGAGTCTTCTGCTCTATAAGATAGTCAACGCCGTAAAGAGCTACTCTGCGGTAGTCACCGATGATTCTGCCTCTGCCGTAGGCGTCGGGCAGACCTGTAATAATTCCCACGTGACGGGCAAGCTTCATTTCGTCGGTATATACTCTGAATACGCCGTCGTTGTGAGTGGTACGATATTCAAAATGCTCCTCTACCTTTTCGGATAACTTGTAGCCGTAAGCCTCGCAGGCGCTTCTTGCCATACGGATACCACCGAAGGGGTTTACGCCACGGCAAAGGGGCTTGTCTGTCTGATAGCCTACGATAAGCTCGTTTTCTCTGTCAAGATATGCGGCAGGGTAGTTGCAAAGAGAGGAAACCACCTCGGTATTTATATCAAGTACGCCGCCCTTTTCTCTTTCCTCTTTAAAGAGTGCGTTCAACTTTTCGTTGAGTGCCTTTGTTCTTTCTGTGGGACCACATAAGAAGCTGCTGTCACCGTAGTAGGGTGTGAAGTTTCTGATGATAAAATCACGGGTATCGATTCCGTCCTGCCAGGAGCCTTCCTTAAAGCCCTCCCAGTATTCCTTGAAGCGTTCTGATAAAATTCCCATTTTACATACTTCCTTTCCGATAATTGATTTTTTCTTTCCTGTTTTTGCTATATAAACAAACAAGGGCAGTCCCTTCGGACTGCCCAGACGGTCGGCTAATAACGATCATCCTTGCACTGTGTTATATCACAAAAGTCCGTCAGCAAATGATAATCATTCCTACATTTGTAGTATAACATAGCTTATGGCTTTTGTCAATAACAAAAATAATGGTAATTATATCCCGTTTATTGGTGATAATCACATCACTATGCAAGAACAAGCAGATGCGTGAAGCTGTCAAGGTTGATTTCCTGCGATAAAAAGGCGGTTTTCAGCATATCGTCCACAGCCACAAGGAACACCTTCGCCCCCTCCTCCAGAGCAGAGGCGGAAAGAATATTGCCACAGCTGTCGGTAATGCATATCTTATCGGAAAGGGTAAGCTCATCGCAGGTATTTAACAGCGAATCTGCACTGTCGCCTATAAAAAGGGTTATCTCGTCTGCACCCTTTATAATACTTACTATATACCCTTCTATCTTTTCAATTGCCTCTTTCGGTAGTTCGCAGGCGGCAAGCGTGGTTATAAACAGTATAAACATAAGTGAAATACAGACTACTCTTTTGACTCTTTCTTTCATAAATTTCCCTCACTTTCTTTAAAGTATCCACATTCTACCATAGTTATGCGAAAACTGTAAAATATACCGGTGAAAAAATAAATATTTAATTTTCACAGTTTTTTCACCGTATAAACTCTTGACAAACGGGAAAAATTATGGTATAGTTTGTTTAGCACTCTAAGAGGTTGAGTGCTAACACTGTAACGACGAGAGTGCTAATTCCTTTTAAAATAAGGGTTAAGACACGTTTTATGATAGAAAAGGGGGCAAGGAAAATGGAGAACCGTACCCTTAGGATACTCGAAACGATAGTTGATGAATATATAAGAACCGGCGAAGCGGTAGGCTCAAAGTTCATTGCTGAAAAGCTGGACAACAAATTTTCCTCAGCCACTATAAGAAATGAAATGGCGTCACTTGAACAGCAGGGCTATTTAGAGCATACCCACACAAGCTCCGGCAGACTCCCCACCTTTATGGGGCTGAAACTTTATCTTGAAAAGATAATGAACCCCGAGGAGCTGAGCGAGGACGAAAAGAGCGAGATAGACCGTATCTTCGAGGGCATTTCGGCGGATACCGACGAGGAGCTTATAGAAAACGCTGGAAGAGCTTTGGCGGACATCACAAAATGTGCGATAGTATCCACCAATGCGGTGAATAAATTTTCGGTAATAACAAAGGTAGACGTTATCCCGACCGGCAAGAGGATGTACGTTCTTCTGCTGATAACCTCGGAGGGTAATATAAAGAACAGAGTCTGCAGGCTCAGCTTCGATCTGACAAATGAGCAGATGCAGTTCTTTACACAGTTTGTAAACGAGCATCTGCAGGGAGTCAATCTCAACGAGCTGTCGGACGAATATATAGAGCGCATATCCGAATCTCTCGGTACGTATATGTTATCCCTTTCTCCGCTACTGAAGGCGGTGGCTGACTTATCAGCTGAGCTTTCCGAAAGTCACGTTGGTATGACGGGAGAAAAGAACCTGCTTACCTGCACCGATTTTTCAAATGCGCAGATAGTAGAGATAATGGAAAGGAAGGATGAGCTGAGCCGACTTCTTGACGATACTCTTTCAGGTATTCAGATAAAATTCGGTAAGGACAGCGACACCTTCGCAGTAACAAATTCGAGCATCATAGGTTCAAGCTTCAGCAAGGACGGAAAAAAAGCGGGAAGCTTCGGGGTTATCGGGCCTATGAGAATAGATTATAAGAAGATAATCCCCTATATAGAGTATTTTTCATCCAAGGTAACAAGAGCGTTATCCGAGGAAGAGGAGATAAAACAAATAAGACAAAATGAAGAGGAGGCAGATTAGCTTTGAGCAAGAAGGAAAAGAAGGAGAAGGAGCTTAAAGACGCCGTACAAGAGGAAGTAACAGCAGAACCTGAAATTGCCACAGAAACAGAAGAGGCACAGACAGAGGCTGAGGTTATTTCTGAAACCGATCCCAAGGATGCGGAAATAGCGGATTTAAAGGACAAATTGCTCCGAAATATGGCAGAGTTTGATAACTACAGAAAGAGAACTGCCAAGGAAAGACTGGACATCTCTTCAGATGTTACAGCAAAGAATCTGACGGAATTTCTGCCCGTCATTGATAATCTCGAAAGGGCACTTGCTACCGAGTGCAGTGATCCCAACTACAAGAAGGGCGTCGAGCTTATCTACGAGAGCTTTTTAACAGCTCTTACAAACATGGGTGTTGAGGCTATCGTTTCTGACGGCGAGCAGTTCAACCCCGTATATCACCAGGCTGTTCAGCAGGTAGAGGATGACAGCAAGGAACCGGGTACGGTAGCCACTACCTTTATGAAGGGCTACAAAATAGGAGAAAAGGTTCTCCGCTTTGCAATGGTAACAGTTGTAAAGTAATCGCACTGAAAACAAATAAAAAATAATGAAAAGAACAAAAGGAGAAAATCACAATGGGAAAGATAATCGGTATTGACTTAGGTACAACCAACTCTTGCGTATCCGTTATTGAAGGCGGCGAAGCAACAGTAATCACAAACAGCGAAGGCTCCAGAACTACACCTTCCGTAGTAGCCTTCACAAAGGACGGCGAAAGACTTGTAGGTCAGCTTGCAAAGAACCAGGCTGTAACAAACCCCGACAAGACTGTTATTTCTATCAAGCGTCACATGGGTAGTGACCACAAGGTAGACATCGACGGCAAGAAGTACACACCCCAGGAAATTTCCGCTATGATCCTTCAGAAGCTGAAGGCAGAAGCAGAAGGCTACCTCGGTGAAAAGGTAACGGATGCAGTTATCACAGTACCTGCATACTTCACAGACTCACAGAGACAGGCAACAAAGGACGCAGGTCAGATTGCAGGTCTTAACGTACAGAGAATCATCAACGAGCCTACAGCAGCGGCTTTAGCTTACGGCATCGATAAGGAAAACGAACAGAAAATCGTTGTATACGACCTCGGCGGCGGTACATTTGACGTATCCGTTATCGAAATCGGTGACGGCGTTCAGGAGGTTCTTGCTACAGCAGGTAACAACGCTCTTGGCGGTGACGACTTTGACCAGAGAATCATCAACTACCTCGTTGCAGAATTCAAGAAGAGCGACGGAGTAGATTTAACAAACGATAAGTTTGCTATGCAGAGATTAAAGGACGAAGCAGAAAAGGCGAAGATCGCCCTTTCCAACGCTCCTTCCGTAGCAATAAACATCCCCTATATCACAGCAGACGCAACAGGCCCCAAGCACATGAACGTACAGCTCACAAGAGCGAAGTTCAACGAGCTTACAGCTGACCTTGTAGAAGCTACAATGAAGCCCTTCAAGCAGGCTATTGCAGATTCCGGTCTTTCTATGAGCGAAATCGACAAGGTACTTTTAGTAGGTGGTTCTACAAGAATCCCCGCAGTTCAGGAAGCTGTAAAGGCATACACAGGCAAGGAGCCCTTCAAGGGCATCAACCCCGACGAATGCGTAGCTATGGGTGCGGCTATCCAGGGTGGCGTTCTCAATAAGGAAGTTACAGGACTTCTCCTTCTTGACGTAACTCCTCTTTCTCTCGGTATCGAGACTGCAGGCGGTGTTTGCACAAGAATGATTGAAAGAAACAAGACAATCCCCACAAGACACAGCCAGATATTCTCAACCTACTCTGACAACCAGCCCTCCGTTGACATCAACATCCTTCAGGGTGAAAGAGAGTTTGCTAAGGATAACAAGTCCATTGGTATGTTCAGACTTGACGGTATCGCTCCCGCTCCCCGTGGTATCCCCCAGATCGAAGTAACCTTCGATATTGACGCCAACGGTATCGTAAACGTATCCGCAAAGGATTTAGGTACAGGCAAGGAGCAGAAGATTTCTATCACAGCTTCTACAAATATGAGCAAGGAAGATATCGACAAGGCTGTAAAGGAAGCAGAAGCTTTTGCAGAAGAGGATAAGAAGCGCAAGGAAGAAGTAGAGCTCAGAAACAGCGCTGACCAGATGGTATACCAGACTGAAAAGTCCATGAACGAATTCGGTGACAAGGTAACCGAGGAGGAAAAGGCAAGCGTTAACCCCAAGATCGAAGCTCTTAAGAAGGCTCTCGAGGGTACAGACACAGACGCTATCAAGAATGCTCAGGAAGAGCTTCAGAAGGCTTTCTATGCAGTAGCTGAAAGAGTATATAAGGAGCAGGGTGCGGCTGCGCAGCAGGCTAATACCGACGTTCAGGGCGAAGGCTCAAATGCGGCAGGCGGCTCGGACGACAACGTAGTTGACGCTGATTTCACAGAAGCTAACTAATGAATAAATTTTAGGGCGAAGCAATTCGCCCTAAAGGTACATTAAAGGCAGAGATGCCGATTGGAGAAAGAGATGGCAGAAAAAAGAGATTATTATGAGGTCCTCGGATTGCAGAAGGGTGCGTCAGAGGACGAAATAAAAAAGGCTTATCGTAAGCTTGCAAAACAGTACCATCCCGACCTGAATCCCGATAATCCCGAGGCAGAGGCAAAGTTCAAGGAAGTAAACGAGGCTAATGAGGTTCTGTCCGATCCCCAGAAGCGTGCAAAGTACGATCAGTTCGGTCATGCAGGCGTCGATCCTTCCTATGGCGGCGGCTACAGCGGAGCGGGCTACGGCGGTTTCGGCGGCGGTTTCGGTGGATTTGGCGGTGACGGTATAGACTTAGGCGATATTTTCGATTCCATTTTCGGTGGTGGCGGCGGACAGCGTTCCAACCCCAATGCACCCAGAAGAGGCTCGGATATTGCTATAAGCCTTGATATAAGCTTTATGGAGGCGTGCAAGGGACTGTCTCACGAGATTGAGATAAACCGTAGCGAGACCTGTGATTCCTGTCACGGTAGCGGTGCAAAGGCGGGTACTACTCCCAAGACCTGTCCCGAGTGCAGAGGCAGTGGTCAGGTAAGATACCAGCAGAGAAGTATTTTAGGTATGATGACCTCCACCCGTCCTTGTAGCAAGTGTAACGGCAGCGGTAAGATAATAGAAACTCCCTGCCCCGATTGTCACGGCGGCAGAGTGCAGAAGCGCAAGAAGATAGTTGTCAACGTACCTGCAGGTATAGACGACGGTCAGACCTTATGCGTAAGAGGCGAGGGTAACAGCGGTACAAACGGCGGAAGCAAGGGCGACCTCAACGTACGTATCACAGTCCGCAAGGATCCCATATTCGAACGTAAGGGCTTTGACGTATGGTGCGAGATACCTATAACCTATACTCAGGCGGTGCTGGGCGATGAGCTTACGGTTCCCACCATTGACGGAAACGTGACCTACAACATCCCTGAGGGTACTCAGGCGGGTACTGTATTCCGTCTTAAGGGCAAGGGCATCAAGAGACTCCAGCGTGAGGGCAGAGGCGACCAGATGGTGAGAGTAAATATCGAGGTACCGAGAAAGCTCTCAAAGAAGCAGAAGGAAGCTCTGGAAGCTTTTGAAAATGAGCTGACCGCTGAAAACTATGAAAAGCGCAGTAGCTTTTTCGACAAGCTGAAGCAGTTCGGCGAGGATATAAAAAAGAGCTTTACAGGCTGATGAAATAATTATACCTGCAGGAAATATTTCTTGCAGGTATTTTTTACTTCACTACTTGAATTATTTTGCTGGATGTGATACAATAAAATATATATAAAGCCGAAGGCGGTGACTTCATGTCCACGAGAAAAAAGATAGCTTTCATTCAGGCGATGCCTGAGTCTATATATGCCCACAGACTTTTTGAGGGTATTTTCGCACAATGCCATAAATACGGCTACGACGTAGCGGTGTTCTCTTCTATGCTTGCTGTGTGCAGTACCCAAACGGGTTATTTAAATGGAGAAATAAATATATACGAGCTTGTCAATTTCAATAAATTTGACGGTATCATTGTTGATACGGTATCTGTAACAGAGGATCAGACTACTTTTTTAAAGGAGCTTCTTCTTGAAAAGCTTCAGAAGGAGTGCAACAAGCCTGTAGTTTCTCTGTATCTCCCCCTTGGCGATTATCCCGTTGAGCAGAGTGATGACTCCGAGATGATAAAGAGCATCACCGAACACGTTATAGTTCATCACGGCTGTAAGAATATATATTTTTTAAGCGGTATGAAGGACTACCCCGTGTCTCTTGAGAGAGAAGACTCTTTCAAAAAGACGCTTGCAGAGCATAATATCCCATTTGATGATAGTAAGCTGTTTTACGGAGATTTCTGGTACAGCGGTGGTAACGCTCTCGCAGAAAAAATTGCAAGCGGTGAGGTGCCAAGACCTGAGGCAGTGGTATGTGCCAGTGACCATATGGCAATAGGACTTGTAAAGTCACTTGTGAAAAACGGCATAAGAGTTCCTCAGGATATTATAGTAACCGGCTTTGACGCAACCCAGGAGGCAGCGTTATCCGAAACCTCGGTAACCTCCTGCGAATCAAATTCCCAGAAGGCGGCGGCAAATGCGGTTGACAGACTTGTCAGCATAATTGAGCCGGGACGTGAAATAATCCCCTACGAGACAGATTCTAAAAAGGTAATACACGAGGGTATGAGCTGTGGTTGTCAGCCTGACTTCCTTCATTCCACACGAAAATTCAAGGAATCCTTCTATTTCAAGAACGTGGATTTTACCGACGAGACCAGTCTGCACGATATAAATATAGGTCTGCTTATGGAAGGCTATCTTGCCGAAAGACAGATGGAGGCAAACAGCCCCGAGGAATGTCTTTGCACTATACATCGTGATACCTATTATTTAAGACCTTACAAGAATTTTTATATGTGTCTCAGAGAGGACTGGCTGACGCCTATCAATATAACGGAGAAGGGTTATCCCGAAAGAATGATGCTTTCCGTTCAGGCGAGCGATACCGAGGACTCAGGCTTTTACAAGAAAGAGGATGCCAGAATATTTGATACAGAGCTTATGCTTCCTGCATTGTGGGGGGACAGAAAAGAGCCTTCGGTATTCTATTTTGCTCCGCTTCACTTCAAGGAAAAGCCTTACGGATACGTAGTTCTGGAGTGCGATCTGCTCCAGAAAAAGAAGCTGAACGTGGTTCATCGTAACTGGATAAGATTTATCAATAATTCCCTTGAAATGATCTCCACAAGATACAGACTTACGGTAGCCTCTGTCCGTGATGAAATGACGGGTGCGTATAACCGTCGTGGTATGAACGAAAAGCTTGACGCTATGCTGAAAAGCGCAACGGCTGAAGATATCCTGTACGTTTACGTAATTGATATGGACGGACTTAAGGGTATAAACGATACCTACGGACACAATGACGGCGACTTCGGTATTACGGCTGTATGCAGTGCGGCAATGAGCATAACCGATTCCGATTCTATCTGCATAAGAGCCGGCGGCGACGAATTCTACGTTATCGGTATCGGAAGAAACGGCAACGCTACAGACAGATCTTCCGATTTCAACAACACGCTTAAAAAGATAAGCGATAACAGCAAAAAGCCTTATCAGGTATCAGCAAGCATCGGCTACTGCAGTGCGCCTATGAACGAAAAACCCGATATCGACAAGCTTATATCCGAAGCGGATATATCAATGTATATAACAAAAGCGGCAAAAAAGAAAAGAATTGTCGGATTAAAATAAAAAAAGGAAGGTAATAATTATGCCATTTATAAATATCAAAACAAATATGGAAATTTCCGATGAAAAGAAGCTTCAGGTAAAGGACGCTATGGGAAAGGCTATCACAGCTATCCCCGGTAAGACGGACGCCTGGCTTATGGTAGGCATCGAGCCTTGCCAGACTCTTTATTTCAAGGGAACTGAAGAACCCTGCGCAATGGTGAACGTGGATATATTAGGCACAGCGCAGAGCTCCGATTTAAGCAATATGACTGCCGAGGTTTGTAATGCTCTTGAGAGCATTCTCGAAATCTCTCCCTCAAGAATATACGTGAAATATTCGTCAACAAAGGACTGGGGCTGGAATGGCGGAAATTTCTGATATTTCTGAAATACCCGGCAATGACGAAGTGCTTTTTTCCTTCCGTTCACATTTTTCCGAAAAGGAATATAAGCACATAGTCTACAGAACCAGAGAACGGGAACGGCATATCCGCAGTATATTTATGGGTATAGCGGTGATATTATGTGCTGTCATCGGGATATGTACAAACAGAATGAGAATGGTCGGCTTTGCGGCTTTTATGGTTGTATGTATTGCTTATAATTATATACAGCCTCTCATCGTTACAAATAAGCATATAAAAAGCCTTCGTGAAAAACACGGCACAGCGGAGCATATCACATCCTGCTACTTCATAAATGACGGTGTAAAGGTCATATATGAAGAAAAGGGAATAGCAATATATCCGAAATATGAACAGCTGACAAGACTATATATAAAGGATAGCTGGCTGTTTTTCTGCGCAGAAACCCTGCAGGGATTCTACGTAAAAAGGTCGGATGAATTAGATGCAAATAAAATTGCAGATTTTATGAAGGAAAAGAATCCGACGATAAGAATACTTAAATAAAAGGGTAACCCGTGAAGTTTCTTCACGGGTTATTTTCGTATATCCGCATCAATCTCGTAGCCAAAAATAATGGATACGAAATTCAGATTGCAATAAAAAAAGGCGTTCATCGAACGCCTTTTTAATCTGTCAATTGCCTTTGGCAATTGATTCATCACCTATTACCTTTTACCTATTACTTCTTACCTGAAATTTGTCTCCGACAAATTTTAACAGCATCCGTTAAAATCACAATGCTTTTTACTGCCTTTAAAAAGATTTGCTATCCAGTAGTAAACGGGGATTGAGAAGAATATCACCCAGCCGGGATGCCACAGAGCCATAAACATACCCATTGCAAGATAAATGAATACTACAAGTACGGGGAAAGCAAAGTGAGAGAGCTTTCTTTTTCTTATTGCGTCAATTAAAGAGGTGAGTATCGGGATAAGTAAGAGGGTAAGCCAGCTGTACCACCAGCCGTTCATAAATAAGCCCATGCTTAAAAATACTATTACGCTACCGAAGGTCACCGTCTCGTGCAGGTGCTTTGCCTTGCGGAAGGCGATAGCCTTTGTGATACCGTCAAAGAAGGGGATGAGCAGTAAGCACAGCCAGCTGTACCACCAGCCGTTCATAGAAAAGCCGAGTCCTAAGAATGCGATAAAGCAGATAGACGCTATCGGCAGAGTGATAAGGGCGTGCTTTTTCATCTTTTGTCCTACGTCCTGCTTTTCTCCGTTTATAAATACGCCGTCCTTATCAACGGTTACGTTTTCTCCTGCGTTTTCGTTTACCCTGATGCCGTCGAGTCCCACGTGAACCGAGGTTCCCTTGTGGTCAACTACGTGGATTCCGTCAAAGCCCACGTGTACTCTGTCACCGTTGTCAGCGTGAACGTTTATACCATCCTTCTTGCTCCAGTTGTAATTTTCATTCTGCGAAGTGCTGTCCTCTGTATAGCTGTTCTCGTTGTCAAAGTCTGAGCCTTCGGGTTCGGGATCCGGTTCTTCCTTCTCCGTATTATCATTATCATAGGAGGGAATTTCATCATCCGTTCTTAAAAGCTCGTCAAGGGATACGTTATATAATCTTGCCAGCAGAATAAGATTATCTGTGTCGGGGGAAGCCTCACTTCTCTCCCACTTTGATACCGCCTGTCTGCTTACTCCTATTTTTTCTGCTAACTGCTCCTGGGATAAGCCCATTTTCTTTCTGTAATTTACAAGTCTGTTTGCTACTTCGATATTCATAAATAAGTCCTTTCTGTCGTTTAGCCTTTGTCGATTGTAGGAACGTTCTCTGTGCTCTTACTATACCATTTTTCCCTCGGTTGCGCTATACATTTTAGCTTTCAAATGAAAAATTTTTTCGCAACCGATGGTTGCGAATGGCTTTGTAATGCGGAAAACTGTAAAATCCGCCATGAAAAACACAGCGGATTTTTTATTCCTATCCGAGTCGGTTCAGCTTGTTCTCCTTTATGTAGCTTTCAAAATCCACGTAGGCATAATCTAAATCGACAGGTCCTTCGACTCCGTCAATGCTTCCTTCCCAGGAATATTGCCACATAAAATATTTACCGTCATAGGAAGGTACGTCTGTATCTATATGAGCAACCCATACGGGGTATTCCTTCAGTCTTTCTTTGTCCAGATTACTGTCAAAAAACGATGCATAAGAATATACCATAGGCATATAGCCTGCATTTTTTATTTCCTCACAGAAGGCTATAGTCATATCGGTAAGTGTTTGTTTGGAGTATCCGTTCTTTATGTACCAGGGGTCCTCTATATCAAATATTATGGGGTAGCTTATATCATATCCATCGATAAGGCTTAGAACAAACCGAGCCTCTTCCTTTACCTGCTCTACGGTTTCGCTATAGCAGTAGTGGTAGACACCCACGGGTATACCGTTCTGTGCCGCACCGACAAGGTTTGCATAAAGCATATCGTCAGCTTTGGCGGGTTCCGTTGCGCTTAAAGGGCCTCTGCTGCTTCTGATTATCGCAAAATCCACCTGACCGCTTGCCTTTACCTTAGCCCAGTCTATTTCATTTTGCCATACCGAAACGTCTATACCCTTAAGCAGCTTTCCCTCGTAGAGAGACAGTCTCGTTACTGTTGCCGCATCCTCATCGTAGACCCTGCGGTTATCCACAACGCTTCCGTCTGTGCTGTTGGTGAAGGTTCCCGACGAAACGTAACGGCAGTCTTCCGATAAGGTCATAAGTCCGTCGTTTAACACCTCGGCGTTTTCACCGATTGTAAAATTTCTGTTGAATACGGTAAGACCTGAAAAGCTTGCACTTCCGTTTATATCGACGTTTCCGTTATATATATTGGTTTTTGCCCTGCTGTCGAAGCTTCCCTGCAAAAGCAGGTCGCAATCTGCTATAAAATCTGCGGTTTCAGCTACCGTGGTAATTCCGTCAAGGCTGACCGAGGCACCCTGGTGACAGAGCAGATTTCCCTTTACCGACAGCTGTGAGCTGTCTGAGGAGGCAAACGAGCCCTTTACCGATAGCTGTGAGCCGTTTGCTATATTAAGGTCGCCCTTTACGATTACCGATGCGCCATCCTCTACAAAAAGCTGTCCGAGAGTTTCCAGACTGCTGTTTTCCGAAACTGTGATGCTTGCACCCTCCTTCAGCAGTATAGTGCTGTTTTCAGGCAGGGAGAAATTTCCCCGTACAGTTACGTTATCGGATATGTAATACGTCCAGTCGGATGCCAGCATCGATTCACCGTCCCAGTCGAAGGGATTCATAGCTGCGGCGGCCGGCAGGGAGACTATACTTGTTATGAATACGGTGGCGGCACCTGCCGCCCTGATGCGTTTTTTTATACTCATACAGGACTCCCCTCTGTAAATTTCTATACTACTATTTTCTCATAAATCCGACAATTTGTCAATAGATTATTGTGTATATGACACAAATTGGCATATATGAAAATATCCCTATGGCAAGTATATTGCCACAGGGATCGTAAATTTCATACGCCTTATTAATTTTTTTCATTATCTCCGTATAAGGGACCTGAGGATTCGGCAATCTTCAGGGAGGTTATCGTCTTTTTATCGCCCGACATAACGATAGTATATATCATAGTCTTTATGCTTTCGGGTTCTCTGTTAAGTCCCGGAATATCGATGGAGGGCGGAAAATAGTCAACTGTTACCGTGTAGGTTTCGCCCACGTTCTGAAGCTCTGATATTTTTAATGAGTAATTGGGGATAAGCTGCATATCCTCTACCGCATATACCTTCTTGTCAGGGATGTAGGTTGCAAGATCCGTTACGTGACCTACCGTGCGATGCTCGAAGGTGACAGAGCCACCGAAGATATTCTTGGCGTTTGTTTCCACGTCAAATTCGGGAATATATACCATACCATCTTCTCTGTGGTAATTTGACATATCGCCCGTAAGCCTTATTCTTGAAATAGCCGCCTTTATAATAGTGGGGCTGGTGAGGTTTTCAGTCTTGTCGAAGCTTGGCGGGTCGGTTGCTACTATCGGGTAGAGATAACGGGTAAGATCGTTTTTGAAGGCGGTCTGATTTGCAATATCGGATATGCCCTGCGATACCGTTATCACGGTGCTTATAATACCGAGAATAGCAAAAACGATTATCGTAACGCCTGCAATAAAGAACAACACCCGCTTGCCTCTGTTCTTTCCGCTTCTTTCGGGTACGTCAACTATTATGACGTCATCCTGCTGTATTTCGCTGGTATCCTCTGAAAAAGCCTCCTCCAACGAGCCTGCAAGTCCGTGCAGTATTCCGTCGTCGTGCTTTTTTCTGATTCTGTCCTTTTTAGCCATCTTTTTTCCTTTCCGAAGGCTCAGCCTCTTATCTGGCCGTTGCCGTTAATGAGATATTTAAAGGTGGTCAGCGCTTCCAGTCCCATAGGACCTCTTACGTGAAGCTTCTGGGTGGAGATTCCTATTTCTGCACCAAGACCGAATTCAAAGCCATCTGTAAAGCGGGTGCTTGCATTTACGTAAACCGCCGCCGCATCGATCTCTCTCTGGAACTTTTCGGCGTTCTTCAGATGCTCTGTAACGATGCATTCGCTGTGCTTTGTACCAAAGCGGTTGATATGAGCTATAGCTTCGTCAATATCGTCTACTACCTTGACAGCTATCGTATAATCTAAAAATTCCTTGCGGTAGTCCTCGTCGGTTGCTTCTCTTTCAAGAGTGATATATTCTGCGCTGTGGCTGTCTCCGATAAACTGTACTTTTCCGTTCCACTTTTCGCTAAGCTTCTTTAAAAAGCCTTCTGCGATATTTTTATGAACCAGCACGTTCTCGATAGCGTTGCATACCGAGGGACGCTGTGTCTTTGCATTGTCTACGATTGCTACCGCTGTATCAATATCGGCAAAGCGGTCAACGTATACGTGGCAGTTGCCTTCGCCCGTCTGGATAACGGGAACTGTAGCGTTCTTTATAACTGCGTTTATAAGTCCGCCGCCACCTCTGGGAATGAGTACGTCGAGGTATTCGTTAGCCTTCATAAGCTCAGTAGCGGTATCTCTTGAGGTGTCCTCCACAAGCTGAACTATATCGGGGTTTACACCGCACCTTTCAGCCGCTTTTCTCATAATTCCCACAAGGCACTTGTTGGAGTTTATAGCGTCGCTACCGCCTCTTAAAATAACAGTATTGCCCGCCTTGAGACAAAGCACGCCTGCATCTACGGTGACGTTGGGACGGGATTCGAAGATAATACCGATAACGCCTAAGGGTACGCTCTTCTTTACGATAGAAAGTCCGTTTTTGAGTGTACCGCCGCCAATCACCTTGCCTACGGGGTCTGCAAGTGCCATAACCTGCATAACGCCCTCAGCCATACCGTCAATTCTGGCTTCGCTCAGAGTAAGTCTGTCGATAAGCGCCTGAGTCATATTGTTCTTGTGGGCGTTTTCGATATCCTTGCCGTTTTCACGGATTATCTCCTCCTTGCTGTTTAAAAGCAGGTCGGCGATCTCCTTTAATATTTCGTTCTTCTTTGTTTCTGTAAGTGCGGCACATTCGCCTGATGCCGCCTTAGCCTTTGTACCAAGCTCGTCTATATAGCTCATCGTTCTGATTCCTTTCTTTTTTCAGTCTGCGGAAAAGGCTGTGCATTTAGCCTTGTTTTCAAATAAATCGTAAAGAATTTCCGGATTTTCACCGTTTATGATAACTGTCGGGATTCCGTTTTCCTTGGCGATGCCCGCCGCTTCGAGCTTTGTCAGCATACCGCCGCTGGAAAATTCACTGCCCGTACCCTTTGCAGAGGCTATCATATCAGCGGTTATCTTTTCCACGTAAGGAATATGCTGTGCTCCTTCGAGGGAAGGATTTCTGTCATAGAGTCCGTCAACGTCGGTCAGCAATACCAGTAAATCCGCTTCGCATAAGGTAGCAACGATTGCTGAAAGGGTATCGTTCTCGTCAAAGTCAAGCTCCTTTATAGAAACTGTATCGTTGGCGTTGATGATAGGTACAATTCCCATTTCAAGCAGAGTGCGGAAGGTGTTTGTAACGTTTTCCTTTCTTGTTGCATTGGATATAACGTCTCTTGTTAAAAGCACCTGCGCTACCGTGTGGTTGTACTTTAAGAATTCTCTGTCGTAGATATGCATAAGCTCGCATTGTCCGATAGCGGCGCAGGCCTGCTTCTGAGGTATCTCGGTAGGCTTTTTGCGAAGTCCCGCTCTTGCGGCACCGATACCCTGAGCGCCTGAGGTTACGAATATTATCTCTCTGCCCGCATTCTTGAGATCGGAAAAGACCTCAATGAGCTTTGCAACTCTGCGTATGTTGAGATTGCCTGTGGCGTGGGCAAGGGTGTTTGTGCCTACCTTTACAACTATTCTTTTCTTTTCGGAAAAATCTATCATATCATTCATTCCTTTTGTTCTTTTTATATATACAGATGTATTATATCAAATTATACTATAAAATGCAATAGCAAATGCTGTTACCCGCCCCAGTATTTTCTGTCGAGACTGCGGAAGCTTATAGCAGAGGCTATATCGGATTTTCTTATTATCTCGCTACCTGCAAGGTCTGCGCAGGTACGTGCCACCTTAAGTATTCTGTCATAGGCTCTTGCAGAGAGTCCTAATTTGTCAAAGCTTGCAGAAAGAAGCTTTGCGGCGGCTTCGTCCACGGGACACATCTCGTGCAGATATGCAGGGGTTATCTTGGAGTTTGAACGGATGCCGGTACCCTTAAAGCGTTTTTCCTGGATCTCTCTTGCCTTCATTACTCTTTCGGAGATGGCGGTGCTGGACTCTCCCACCGTTGCCTCGCTTATCTCATCGTAGGAAAGCTGTGGCATCTCTACCTGAATATCTATCCTGTCAAGAACGGGGCGGCTTATCCTGCCTAAATAATTCTGTATCATCTTGTGGGAACAGGTGCAGTTGCCCTTGGGATTTCCGTAATTTCCGCAGGGGCAGGGGTTCATTGCCGCCACCAGCATAATATCGCAGGGGTAGGTGACCGAGCCCTGCGCTCTTGATATGGTGATAACGCCGTCCTCAAGAGGCTGACGGAGTGTTTCAAGTGTACGTCTGTCAAATTCGGGTAGCTCGTCAAGGAACAGTACACCGTTGTGAGCAAGGGAAATCTCACCAGGCTTCGGCGTGCTTCCGCCACCGATAAGACCTACAGCCGAAGCTGTGTGGCTTACGCTTCTGAAGGGGCGCTGTGTGATTATAGGATTGTTTCTGTCAAGCTGTCCTGCAATGGAATGAATGCCGGTGGTCTCCATACTTTCCTCAAAGGACATAGGAGGGAGTATAGACGGCACTCTTTTGGATATCATACTTTTACCGGTACCCGGAGGTCCGACCAGCAACACGTTGTGAAAGCCTGCCGCCGCCACCTCAAGGGCGTGCTTTGCCAGAAGCTGTCCCTTGACCTCCGCCATATCGCTTATCTGCATAAGCGCCTTGTCGGGAGTAAAGGGGATTTCGGGAATTATTTTCGTTCTGCCGGTAAAGTGATCGATAAGATCGCCTATATTTTTTACGCCGTAGACCTGAAGTCCTTCTACGACTGAAGCCTCTCTTGCATTTTCATAGGGTACGAAAAGACGCTTTATACCGCTTTTCATAGCTTCGATCGCCATACTGAGAACGCCGGTTGTAAAGGTGAGAGCACCGCTCAGCGACACCTCTCCGATAAAAGCGCAGTCGGACAGATCCTCGTCGATTATTCCGTTGGCATAAAGAATAGCGGCAATTATCGTGAAATCATACACCGAGCCGCTTTTTCTTACGTCGGCGGGAGCAAGATTCACCGTTATGCGCTGACCGTTCACGTTGATACCAAGACCTGAAAGAGCGCCCTTTATTCTCGTTTTACTTTCCTGGACCGCCATATCACCGAGTCCGACTATATCAAAGGCAGGTTGTCCTCTGTGGGTTATTATTTCGGCTGTTACCCTGAAGGCGTTCATACCGAAAAGCCCCATTCCGTTTACCTGAGCGTACATTATTTCACTTCCCCGTAAAATTGTATTTTTCTATACTTATATAATTATACAACGCTTTAGTGTGATTTTCAACAAATATCGCTTAATTTTTTTCTGAAAATTTTCTAAAAAAATTTATAGAAATCGTTTGCATTTTCTATCGAAAAATGCTATACTGTATAGTGACGGATTATGCGGTACAAAAACCGCTTACTTATAGAAAGGAAATCAGACCAATGGATACAATCAATTCTCTCTACACTCTGTGGCTTGAAAAGGCTGTTGCCGATCCCGATTTAAAGGCAGAGCTTGAAAGTGTTTCTGGAAAGGAAGAGGAAATTTCCGACAGATTCTACCGTGATCTTGAATTCGGTACAGGCGGTCTGCGTGGTGTTATCGGCGCAGGTACAAACCGTATGAACGTTTATACAGTAGGCAAGGCTTCACAGGGACTCGCAAACTACGTAAAGAAATCAGGCAAGAAGGACTTAAAGATTGCTGTAGCATATGACAGCAGAATCAAGTCCGACGTTTTTGCAAAGCATGCGGCAACTATCTTTGCGACAAACGGCATAAAGGCATATATCTATCCCGAGCTTATGCCTACTCCTATGCTCTCCTTTGCAGTAAGAGCGTTGAAGTGTGATGCGGGCGTTATCGTTACCGCAAGCCACAACCCTGCAAAGTACAACGGCTACAAGGTATACGGCGACGACGGTTGTCAGGTAACACTTGAAGCGGCAGAGGCTATTCTTTCAGAAATCGACAGCCTTGATATTTTCGCCGACGTTAAGGCAGGCAGCTTTGACGAATGCGTTGCAAACGGCTCTATCGAATACATAGGCCAGTCTGTAATAGACGATTATATCGCAAACGTAAAAAAGCAGTCTTTACATCCTGACTTATGTGCAACAAGCGGACTCAAGGTAGTATATACACCTCTTAACGGTGCAGGTAACAAGCCCGTAAGAAGAATACTTAAAGAAATCGGCATCACAGACGTTGTAGTAGTAAAGGAGCAGGAGAATCCCGACGGAAACTTCACAACCTGTCCTTATCCCAACCCTGAGATAAGAGAAGCTCTTACTCTCGGTTTAGAGCTTTGTAAGACAGAAAAGCCCGACCTCTTACTTGCAACAGACCCTGACAGCGACCGTGTAGGTATTGCAGTTCCCGACGGTGACGAATACGTTCTGTTCACAGGTAACGAAGTAGGCGCAATGCTGCTTGAATATATCTGCAAGGAAAGAATTGCAAACGGCACAATGCCCGAAAGACCTGTTGCAGTAAAGACTATAGTTACAACAGACTTAGTAAATGCAATCGCTGAAAAGTACGGCGTAGAGCTTTACGAAACTCTCACAGGCTTCAAGTTCATCGGTGAGCAGATAGGCTTCCTTGAGGACAAGGGCGAGGCTGACAGATACATTTTCGGCTTTGAAGAAAGCTACGGCTATCTTGCAGGTAGCTACGTAAGAGATAAGGACGCCGTTGTAGCATCTATGCTCATCTGCGAAATGGCGGCATTCTACCGCACAAAGGGTATCTCACTTGTTCAGGCAAGAGCTGAAATGTACAAGGAATACGGCTTCTACTGCAACCAGCTCGAAACCTTCACCTTCGAGGGCGAAAGCGGTATGAAGAAGATGGAAGAAATCATGGACAAGATGCGCCACAGCTATCCTACTGAAATCGCAGGAAGCAAGGTTATCGGTCTTGCAGACTACGAAGAAAGCTACAAGGTTGACTTTGCTACAGGTGCAAAGACAGAGCTTACTTTACCTAAGTCCAACGTAGTTACTCTCTATCTTGAAAATCACGAAAGCATTATCATAAGACCTTCCGGCACAGAGCCCAAGATCAAGCTCTACTACACAGCCGTAGGTACAAGTGTAGAGGATGCCAAGGCAAGACAGCTTGCATATTCGGCAGAATTCACAAAATTGATAAAGTAAAACGGGTTATTTTAAAAAGGTTATAAAAAATTACAAAAAACACTTGCATTAGGGTTATATTTGTGATATAATGATAGCCTGAGCGCAGAATCTGCGCTGATTTATTCTGAAATCATAGCGAAAGCTGTAATTTAGACGCATTAAAAAAGTCAGGAGGTGACAGCATGAGAGAAGGTATCCACCCTAACTACCAGCCCACAACAATCAAGTGTGCATGCGGCGAGGTTATCGAAACACGTTCTACAAAGCAGGATATCAAGGTAGAAATCTGTTCTAAGTGCCACCCTTTCTTCACAGGAAAGCAGAAGTTAGTTGACACAGGCGGACGTGTAGACAAGTTCAAGAAGAAGTATAATCTTGATAAGTAATTATTTAAAAAACTCCACCATCGTAATGGCGGAGTTTTTTTAAAATCAGATTAGTCAAATAATAAGAACCGCACGCCGTTCCCGAAATCGAAGATTTCGACGGCTGAGCGAACCTTGTTATATATGTTTGTGCTTCGCACCTGCAACCTATCGGTTGCTTTATGGGAACAAGTTCCCATAACATATATTATAAGAACCGCACGCCGTTCCCGAAATCGAAGATTTCGACGGCTGAGCGAACCTTGTTATATATGTTTGTGCTTCGCACCTGCAACCTATCGGTTGCTTTATGGGAACAAGTTCCCATAACATATATT
>JAFTVY010000049.1 GCA_017465545.1 Ruminiclostridium sp. | reverse complement strand
ATTCGGCTTTGACACCGAAGATGATTTTAATGCAATAAAAGCAATCACCGAAAGGGAGACTGTGGAAAAATTCATAGCAGATGTAAGAGAAATTGCCAAAAACGAATTTTATGATTACAGGCGAAAGTAATATCTATCTTGCTTCCACCCTGAACCCCAGACTACTCTTCCCACCATCTCCCGATACGCTCTACCGCATCGGACAAAACGAATAGTCAGCGTACAGAACCAAAGGAGAAATCACTATGACACAAAGTCAATCTGAAAAATTTATCTCTATTTTGATACATATGAAAAAATACCCTGAGATGCTTATAGATAAACCTTGCATGAGTTATCTGGATGCTTTTCAGCTGGGGTTTGTTATGGGTTGTAACAGCAGTGATGTTGAGCCTGCAAATGAAAGATCTGAGTTCGACCTTTTTGTTAAATCACTATGCGTAAAATATTCCATTAATAGTCCATGGCATAATTCTTTGATAGAATATTGCAATTCAGACGAAAAGGCTTACGAGTTGTTCATGAATGAGTTTGAGCTGTTTTTAAGAGACAGAGAAAAGTATATAAACAATAGTCTCTGATGTGTACTCATATATCAGAATTTGTAACCCCCACCCTGAACCCCAAACTACTCTTCCCACCATCTCCCGATACGCTCTACCGCATCGGACAAAACGAATAGTCTGCGTACAGAACCAAAGGAGCTAAATTATGACCGCAAAAGTCTTAAAACGTATAGGAATAATATTATTCATAATAATCTTTTTAGTTATAGGCGTTATTCTTATCTATAACTTCGGCTGGCGGTTATGGGGATTTTCAGCCTGCAATTCACCCAAGGATTATATTACGTATCGTTACCAGATACAGGATGACTCGGTTGAAATTTTAATCGAAAAGGGAATAGCTCATGATACGGGACGCACACTCGGATTCATAACCGAAGAAAAAGACGGCGTTTTAAAAGTAGGTATAAAATACAATAAAGGCTTTGTAGGACTGATTGACCACGGCTCCTGGTGGGAAACCTTAAACATACCTGTTATCTCAAAGCCTGATAAAATAATCCTTTGTGGAAATGGTTTTGAAATTGATATAAATGACCATGTCAACGAGGAAATGTACAGATCTTATTTGTACGTAGAAAATCTTTCAGATATGCAGAAGCAAAAAAGCGAGTAAACACATTCGGAGTTATCTATTTATCCTGTTTTCAATCTAAATCCCAAACTACTCTTCCCGCCATCTCCCGATACGCTCTACCGCATCGGACAAAACACACTTCTGCTTTGTATTATATATAGCAACCAATCTGTAGGAGGAAAGAAAGTGAAAAAACTAATGTCACTTATTTTGACTCTTGGGATGATGCTTACCCTTTCCGCTTGTTTTGATAATTAACACCTTGAATGAGGCTGTAAAGACTTTGCTTTACAGCCTCTTTATTTTTCTTAAACCGCTTGATTTTTATATAAAAAAGTAGTACAATAATAATAAGTAACTATAATTATAATCCAAACGGAAAGGAAATACACGTCATGGTAATCAAGACCTATTATCTCAACGAAGAAAAAACAGTCTATTTAAAGGCATATACCCTTGATAACGTAGAAGGCTTACCCTTCTGCGAAAAAAGACCTGCCATCCTCATTTTCCCCGGCGGTGGCTACGAATACTGCTCCGCAAGAGAGGCAGAGCCTGTTGCAATGCATTACCTTGCAGAGGGCTACAATGCTTTTATACTTAATTACAGCTGTAATACCCGCTATCCTTCCGCTTTACATAATGCCGCTTATGCGGTGCTTAAACTCCGTCAGAGATGTGAGGAATTCGGTATAGATCCACAGAAGATAGCTGTATGGGGCGCAAGCGCAGGCGGACATTTAGCGGCCTGTATGGCTACAATGTGGGGCGATCCCGCAGTTTATAAGCCCTTATCCTGCACACCTGAGGATATAAGACCGAATGCGGCAGTGTTAAGCTATCCCGTAATCAGCGGCGTTACAAATCCCCATAAGGGCTCCTTCGATGTGCTTCTTGGCGAAGACGCTACAAGAGACGAGCTTTCAAAGCTCTCCATCGAAAACAGAGTAACTCCCAAAACTCCCCCCGTATTCATCTGGCATACTGCAAACGATGACTGCGTACCCGCCCAGAACAGTATAGTAATGGCAAAGGCACTTGTATCAAATAAGGTTCCCTGCGAGTTCCACCTCTTTGACGAAGGCCCTCACGGTCTTTCCACCTGCGATAAGGTTACAGGCTGGAATGATTATTTCTACCGTGAAAACTGCAAGCAGTGGATTAATTTATCCGTTAAATTCCTTGAAAAGTATATGGGAGTTTAAAAAACTGTTGACAAATAAATATAAATGTGTTAGAATACAGATAGTTAGTTAAGGCTAACTTTAAAAGAAAGGACAGAAATATTATGAAAACACCATTTGTATCAAAGGAAAAGTTAGAAGAAATCATCAGCGATATTCCCACCCCTTTTCATATTTACGATGAAAAGGGAATAAGAGAAAATGCAAAGAAGTTAAAGCAGGCGTTCTCCTGGAACAAGGGCTTCAGAGAGTATTTTGCGATAAAGGCTACTCCCAACCCCTTCATTATGGAGGTGTTACAGGAAGAGGGCTGCGGTTTCGACTGCTCCTCCTACACAGAGCTTATGTTATCCGACAGAGTAGGCGCAAAGGAACATGATATCATGTTCAGCTCCAATGCAACCCCCGACTGCGATTTTGAGCTTGCATATAAGTTAGGCGCAATTATCAACCTTGACGACTTTACACATATTGATATTCTTGAAAAGCTGACAGGCATACCCGAAACAATCTCCTGCCGTTACAACCCCGGCGGAGAATTCAAGACCAGCGAAAAGGGTAACGTAATGGATACTCCCAAGGATGCAAAGTACGGCTTTACCCACGAGCAGATTATCGAGGGCTACCGTGTTCTTAAGGAGAAGGGTGCAAAGCGCTTTGGTATGCACGCATTCTTAGCAAGTAATACTCTTACAAACGAGTATTATCCCGTACTTGCAGGTATTATGTTCAGAACTGCAGTTGAGATAAAGGAAAAGACAGGCGTATCCTTAAGCTTTATAAACCTTTCAGGCGGTGTAGGTATTCCTTATAAGCCTGATCAGGAGGCTAACGATATTCTTGCTATCGGTGAAGGCGTAAGAAAGGCATACGAGGAAATCTTAGTTCCCGCAGGTCTTGGCGACGTGGCTATCTACACAGAGCTTGGCAGATTTATGCTCGCTCCCTACGGCGCACTTGTTGCAACAGCAATCAGAGAAAAGCACATCCATAAGGAATATATCGGTCTTGACGCTTGTGCGGCAAACCTTATGAGACCTGCTGTATACGGTTCATACCACCACATTACCGTTATGGGCAAGGAAAATGCTCCCTGCGACCATATGTACGACGTAACCGGCGGTCTTTGTGAAAACTGCGATAAGTTCGCTATTGACAGAATGTTACCCGAAATAGAAATGGGTGATATAATCTATATCCACGATACAGGCGCTCACGGCTTCTCAATGGGTTACAACTACAACGGTAAGCTCCGTTCAGCAGAGGTTATGTTAAAGCCTGACGGCTCTTATAAGCTTATCAGAAGAGCAGAAACACCTGAGGATTATTTCGCAACCTTTGACTTTACCGAAAAGTACAATTTCTCAAAGTAAATTATAACAACGTAAAAATTCTGTAAAGGAGGTTTTCTTATGACAATAAATAACGTGTCCTGTTTCAGCTCAGGCGTCAATATGCCTAAAAGAGCAGAAAAGCCTGCAGAAGTGCCTGATGAAGAAAAGGTACGGCTGGAAGAAAGAGCCTCCGCACTACAGAAGCTTCAGGAAAAAAGAAAAGCCGATTATGAAAATGCAATGACACAGCTTCAGCAGATGCAGGAGCAGGAGAAAAACGGCAATACCGAAGGCGATATGATGAAGGATTACGGAAAGCTTCTCAAAATTGCAATGCGCATTATGAACGGCGATTACGTTCTGCTTTCCGATAAGAAAAAGCTGGCAGAGGCAATGCCCGACCTTTATAAGCAGGCAGAAATGATGAAGCGTACCGACAACGATAATCCGAAAAAGTACAAAAAGGAATTTGAGGATGAAGAAGAGCAGGACGTTCAGGAAATGCTTATGGAGGGCGTAACAAATCAGGCGGCGGAAATGATGAATGCAGAGAGCTCACCGTCTCAGGCGTCAGCCCCATCCATATCCGAAGCTTCGGCAGAATAAAAAATCAGGACCACCGACTGTGCACAAGTCCAGTAAAAACGGACAATAGAAAAAAAGAGCCTCCTATGGTATAATAAAACCATAGGAGGAATTTTTATGCCAAGAGAATATCGACATATGGGAGAATATGAAAAAGAAATAATAGAATTAAGGAATAACGGATATACAGGAAGAGAAATATGCGAAAGGTTCGGATTCAAGAAAAAGCAATATGAAAATTTCATTACACGGTACAATAAAAAGCAGAAGAAACTGGAAGCAGGAATAGTCATAAAAAAGAAAGGCAGACCGCCAAAGGATTATGTTGTCAGTGAACAGGATAAAGTAGCAGAACTGAAATATATCCTTGCCCGCAAAGAAGCGAAAATAAAGGCATTAGAAATGGAAAATGAATTGATGCGGGATTTTCTCTCGCTAACAGGAAGGAAGTGAGAACGACGGTAAAATATCGTGTAATTTACCGCCACAGGGAGAAGTATACCATCAGCGAAATGTGCAGATTTTTTGATGTATCAAGAAGCGGCTACTATGATTTTGTTAAGCGTATGGATATACCTGCGAAGGATTTGCCGCTTGCTGAAAAGATAAGAGAATGTCAGGAAGAATGCGGTAAAACTTATGGTTACCGCAGAGTACAGCTTTGGCTTGAAAGAAATGGTATTCATCATAATCCCAAAACCGTTCTTCGAGTAATGCAGAAATACAATCTTCTTTCAGTAGTCAGACGCAAGAAATATCACTATTACAGTCAGGCTCTGCACAAATATCCAAATCTGCTGAACAGGGACTTCAAGGCTGAAAGACCAAATCAGAAATGGGTTACCGATATTTCGTATATACATACTGGGCAGGGTGTATTGTACCTTTCTGTCATCAGAGATTTGTTTGACAACAGCATTGTTGCCTACAAAACAAGCACAACGCAGAACGTACAGCTTGTATTGGAAACAATCAAAGCAGCAAAGAGAAAGGAAAAGGTCACCGAGGAGCTGCAACTCCACAGTGACCAAGGCTTTCAATACACATCTCATCCGTATTTTAAGCTGACTCAATCATACAACATTATTCCGTCAATGTCAAGACGTGGGAACCCTTATGATAACGCTTTAGCTGAAAATTTCTTTTCAATTCTTAAAACAGAGTGTATTTATCGGGTGAAGCTCAAGACTTATGAGGAGGCTCGCCTCCTCATAAGTCAATACATTGATTTCTACAACAACCAGCGTATTCAACTTAAAACAAAACTGACTCCGTCTGAAAAACGAAGTCAGTATGTTGCTTAATAATTTAATATTATACCTTAGATACTCTTTTTTGTGCTGTCCGTACAATTTGGGGCAGAGCAAATTTACAGCCTCTTTTCTATTTACTTCTTTTTCTTCTTTACGCTCATTATAATGAACACAACTATAGCAACCGCTAAAGCACCGCCGCATATTGCGATAGGCACCCAGTCTATCGTTACACCCGTAGCAGGATTCATTACCGTGTTTTCTGTTACCGTCTCAGCAAAAGCGCATACGCTCATCGTAAGAGATAAAATCATAGCGCTGAAAAAAGATATGATTTTCTTCATTTTGTTTTCCTTTCCGTATTCTGTAGTTATCGGCCGAAGGCTCTATATCTAATATACACTATTCTCTGCGATTTTTCAATAGTTTATTACTAATTTTCAGAAAACTTGCATAAAAATATAAAAAAACTCCCTCCGATTTCTCGGAGGGAGCGTGGTATTCAAGAAATTAAACTAAGTAATTAAATTACTTGCTTCTCTTCTTAAGAACGATACCGGATGTAGCGAGAGCTGCTGCTGCGAGAGCTGCAGGAACTACTACTAATGTAACACCTGTAGGAGGGTTGATAGGAGTAGAATCGCCAACTTCAGCCTTGAGTTCTTCGTTGATCATGATTTCATCGATTGTGATTGTGGGGATTGCATCGCCTTCAGCAGCTTCGAGGTTTGTGCAAACTGCGATGAATTCCATAGCGTCGATAACCTGATCAAGTGTAGCTGTAACTACGTATGTGCCATCCTTTTCAATCTTAACGATTGTAGATGTAGCGCCTACGTTACCTTCGTTGCCTTCGCCCCAGAACTGGCAAGCCCAAGCGCTGTCAGCGAATGAAAGCCAAGCGTCAAATGCTTCTGTAACGCCTGTTACTGTGAACTTAACAGAAACGAGGTTAGCACCAGCAAAAGCTTCCTTTTCAACGATTACGCATTCAGGATCGTTTGCCCAAGCGTTGATGATGTTTGTTCTTACGAGACCAGAGTCGATAACTGTCTTACCACCGTTTGCGATTTCTACCTTAGTAGCAGGAGCGGGTTCCTTTTCAGGAGTTTCTGTAGATTCGCCGGGAGTTTCGGGATCAGCGGGTGTTTCGGGATCTGCAGGAGTTTCTGTATCACCAGGAGTTTCGGGATCTGCAGGTGTTTCGGGATCTGCAGGTGTTTCGGGATCTGCAGGTGTTTCGGGATCTGCAGGAGTTTCAGCCATAGCAGCCATAATAAGATCCTTCATGTTGAACATTACGTTGTTACCAGAAAGACCCCAATCTTCTTCCTTACCAAGAAGATCGCCAGCTACTGCGAATTCGGGGAGTTCCATTGTTGTATCATCTGTGAAAGTGATTACAACGCCTGTAACCTTAGCGTCAACCTTACCTGTATCACCAGCTGCTGTGATTCCGTCAGAACCAACCTGGATACCGAAAGAAGGCCATGTTTCCCATTCTTCAGCGGGAGCCTTGAGGTAAGATAATGTTACAGAACCAGCTGTCTTGCCGATAACGCTCTGTACGTCAGCCCACTTTACTTCGTACTCGCCAGCGCCTGTGATCTTTGTTGTTTCAGCTTCATCAGCACTTGCAAACCAAGCCCAGTCGCCGCCGTTGTTCTGCATAAAGAATGCAGCGAAACCATCAGCTGTGTCGGGAGCGAGTTCGTTAACTGTGAGTGTTGCAGATACAGACTTAACTGTCTTGATAAGTTCAAAGTACTGTTCATCTGTTACTGCTGCTGCGTCTTCTGCTGATGCAAATACTGCCATAGAAGATACAGCCATAGCTGCTGCTGTGATAGCAGCAAAAGTTCTTCTAAACTTCATTTTGAGTGTCCTCCATTTAAAAATTTTTAGCTTTTACGCTATTATAATGATACTACATTGCCATTCTGATTTCAATTGTCATTTTTCACAAAAAAAACCGCATAAACTTGTTGAAACTTTTTAAAAGAAATTGCTTACTTCTTAAAGTCTGTCTAAGCCGTTTTTCCGTTCAAAACTCGTAATTTACTGTCAGAACAGGAACTTCGTATCTGGCATTGCGGATTTTTACCGCATCTGCGTTACTCTAATATAATACAACATCCTGCTTAAAAAATCAATCGGTAATTATGCACAATATTACGGAATTTCAGGTCTCGTTTTTTGTATCTTGTATAAAACTATAATAGCATAATAGCCTAAAAAAGGGGATGTTTTTAGACAGTTTCACCAAAGAATTTTGATAATAATAAAAAATTACAGTATCTGCAGGTCGATTTTGCACGGATTTTTCAATAAAATGCACAAATAAATTTTTAAAGGATACAAATAGGGGTTTGACGGCGGGTTGCACCCGCGGGCATTTCCGCCTACGGCGGCGGGGCGTCGAGGACGTCGCCCCCTACGGACGGGGTTTATAATATTGTGATAATATTGCCATAAATACCGATGAAAACGGGATTTGTAATGCCTTGCCCACAAAAATTTATAGGGGAAATGTAGGGGTCGGCGTCCTCGACGACCCGTTATTTATATTACACCAATCTCCCCGT
>JAFTVY010000048.1 GCA_017465545.1 Ruminiclostridium sp. | reverse complement strand
GGCAAATAAAAAAGCCCCGTGAAGGGGCTTGCCCGAGAAAGAGTGCGGTTGGCAGACTTTTCGGGCGGCTACAGCCGCAGCTGGTAAAAAGCCCTTATAGGGCTTGTGCAAGCCACCGGCTATGCCGGTGGTCTTGACTATGATTTTACGTGGGTTCTTTCGGCAAGCCGTATTACCGAAATAATCGGAACTATCAGAAGTCCACCAATAATATTGCCGATACCGTGGGTAACGTCAAAGGGAATCCCTGCTATTATCCATGCAACCATACCGTTAAAATCAAGCCCGAACATTAAGGCCTGGGCAGGAGCATAAAGAGTGCCGTATAAAAATCCGTGACAGCCTGCAACTACGATATACACTATCGGAGCTACTACCTTCGGCATCTTTTTCGGTAACAGCATCGTAACGCCCCATAGTACCGTCCACAGATATAAATGAGGTATCCACCACATATTGAATCCGTTTGTAAGTCCAAGAATAAACACGTACACGTAGATCGGATATAACGCCTTTTGCCTGTAGACTACGGTATAGGCAATGGTCAGCACTGCAAGTAAATGAATGTTCGGCAGAAATTCAAGCACTATTTTTGATAAATACATAATCGTGCCGAGCATTGCAAATATTGCAATTTCTCTGACTGATAGCTTCATTATTTTTCTACCTTGAAGGCATAGCTTTCGCCATCCTTGATTTCAGTAGCGTCAACACCCGAGGTGGCGTATGCGCCGTTTACGTAGAATGCCCAGTAGGTCTTGTCAACGTCGAAATCAGCGGTTATACCGTTTACTTTCTTTACGTAAAGTCCGAATTCTCCTTCGTCACCTTCAATGAGTCCCAGCTCCTGAAGTGCTTCTCCGACAATGGTTTTGTCTGTGTTGATCTCGAAATCTGTGGTCTTTCCGTCGCCGTCGGTAACTGAAAAGCTGAACTTCGTCTTTCCTTCGCCCTTTACGATGACGTCACCCTTGCTTTCCTCGGTTAAAGATGACTGGTCGGCGGTGCTTTCGGATACGGACGTATCCGAGGTCTTTGGTGTTTCCTTGTTATCATTACAACCGGTTGTAAGCGCTATAGCCGTAATAAGCGCAAGACTCAGCAGTAACGATAAGGATTTGTTAAAAATCTTCTTCATTTTAATTTTTCCTTTCGTTGCGATTTTTCGCTTTTTTATATATAACCATCCCGCAGGCGCTCGCTGTTTAATGGGACTTTTAAAAGCTATTCAGGTATTCCGACTTAGTACCTTTCAGCCGCCTTCTCAGAAAAATCCAATGGCTGTTTCCCGTCATTACGGCTGACGGTAGGCTGAAAATATACGTACTTCACGGCGACGGGCTCGTGCCTGATTTTCACAGGCTTCCGTGAATAGCCTTGTTATCGCTTTTTATATTATTATACTGTAGGCTGATTTCTCCAGCAGTATTTCCATGCGTCGGGAGTTTTCTCCGACTTGATGGCTTCGTATTCCTCGATACAGCTCTTTAAGCATCTTGTAAAATATTCCTCGCATATTTTCGGAGAAATGTAATTATGCTCTGAAGCAGGAGTGTCGAGGTAGTCGTTTTCAAGCTTTGCAAAGAACTCTTCCAGCTGGAAGGGGCAGAGCTTGTTTATTTCTTCTTTTTCAAAGTTTTCAGGAATCGTAAGCCCGAATTTTCCTGACTTGCCATAGATATAGGCGTTGAGACTATGAAAATCTGCATACAGCTTATCAAGAAAATCAGGATTTCCACGAAGCTTCAGCAGGTCAAGTGCATAGTAAATGAACTGTCTGTAAGCACAGTCCTGCACGAGATGAAGATAATAACCGAGATAAAGCTCATCAGTCAGAATCTTTTCCTTATATTCTGAATAGAATCTACCGAAGTCCATAGTCTTGTGGTTGTTGCTTAAATGCACGTAATGCGTGTTATAGTCTGCCTTGTCTCCTGAAAGATAGGCGTCGGGCAGAAGTATACCGCATAAGAATCTGTTCTTGTCCTTGATATCAAGCTTTTCAGCAAGTAATTTTCCAACGTAAAGATGCATAAGACGTGAAGCCATTATTTGTACTCCTTTTCTATAATCAGTATTTCTTCAAGGCTTACTGCCTTGTTATCCTTGTCAAACGTGATTTTTACAATATAGGGCATATAATCGATTATCCGCATAAAACTATCATAATTGAAGCCGGGATAATAGTTATTTATTATGGTGCTTAATGCCGTTCCGTGGGTGGCAACAGCAATAGTTTCACCGCTATATTTGTCAAGATAATATTGTAACGCTTTTATGTTGCGGGCTTGCACCTCGTTAAGACATTCTCCGTCCAGAATGTGATAACTGAAATCCTCCCATTGTGCTTTTATAAAATCCTTGAAATTCTCTCCGTGCCATTTACCTGCATTTCTTTCTCTTAAATCCTCGTTTGTTTCTATAGAAAGTCCGAGCTTTTCTGAAAGATTGGTAACTGTCTGGATTGTTCTTTTATAGGGACTTGAAATGATGCGGGTTATACCCTTATCAGAAAGCACTTCCGTGATTTTTTTCGTGTCTGCAAGTCCTTCTGACGTCAGAGGTTTTGTTCTGTCATCCTGCGTGAATCTGTCTGACTGGGCGTGTCTTATAAAATATACAGTCGTCATAGATTTTCTACCGCCGCTCTCTCTATGGCAAGCCCTTTTGTGTAACGCTTCATAAATTCCTCAAAGCCTTCAGTATCTGCCTTGTCAGGTGAAAGAGTCTTTATTTCAGCGTTTGCGAATACCTTTTTATTAAGATAATCGCAGAGCTTTTCGTCTTTATCCTTGTTTATCATATAGGATGCGAGGATAGCCATACCCCAGGCACCGCCTTCGCCTGCTGTAGTCATAACCGAAACGGGTGCGTTTACAGCCGCCGCTAAAATGCTCTGTCCGACGTTTTCTGTCTTGAAGAAGCCACCGTGTCCCGTGATACTTGCAACTCTTACGTTCTCCTTTTTAAGAAGAATATCGAGTCCCGTCTTTAATGCCCCGAGAGCAGTGTAAAGCTCTGTTCTCATAAGATTAGCAAGTGTGAAATTGCTGTCAGGAGTACGAACCAGCATCGGTCTGCCTTCGTCAAAACCGGTTACGTGTTCGCCTGAAAGATAGTTATAGGCAAGGAGCTTTCCGCAGTCCTTATCACCCTTCATAGCAATGCTGAAAAGAGCATTGTAAAGCTCGCCGTCACTGATATCGTTACCGGTGAGAGCCGAAAATTCTCTGAATATATTTACCCAGGCGTTAAGCTCCGAGGTACAGTTGTTGCAATGTACCATAGCAACCGCTTCTCCCGTGGGAGTGGTCACCACGTCAATTTCGCCGTATGCCTTTGATAAAGGCTTTTCAAGTACCACCATAGCAAATACCGAGGTACCTGCCGACACGTTACCCGTTGCCGGAGAAATGCTGTTTGTTGCAGTCATACCCGTACCTGCGTCGCCTTCGGGAGGACAAGTGGGGATGCCACTTCTGAGAATTCCGCTTTCATCAAGGAAGGCGGCACCATCTTCTGTGAGTGTACCTGCATTTTCACCAGCTGAAAGTACGGAAGGAAGAAGAGCGAGAAGCTTTTTGTCAAAGCCTTTTTCGGATGCTCTCTCATCAAATTTTTCAGCCATTGTGCCGTTATAGGTAAGTGTGTTGCTGTCGATAGGAAACATACCTGACGCTTCGCCCACGCCAAGTACGTTTTCACCCGTCAGTCTGTAGTGGATATAGCCTGCAAGAGTTGTAAGATGCTTTATATCCTTTAAATGCTCCTGACTTTCAAGTATCGACTGATAAAGGTGAGCAATACTCCATCTCTGGGGGATAGGGAAGTCAAAAAGCTCTGTAAGCTCTTCTGCCGCTTCGCCCGTGATTGTATTTCTCCAGGTTCTGAAGGGAGTGAGAAGAGTCCAGCTTTCGTCGAATGCCATATATCCGTGCATCATCGCGCTTACGCCGATCGAACCGAAGACTTCCGGAACTACGTCATATTTTTCCTTTATATCCGCAACGAGCGAAGCGTAACAGCTTCTTATACCACCGTGTATGCTGTCAAGGGAATAGGTCCATATTCCGTCTTTAAGCTCATTCTCCCAGGTGTGTGAGCCCTGCGCAATGGGAGTGTTGGTACTATCTACAAGTACAGCCTTTATTCTTGTAGAGCCAAGCTCAATGCCCAGCGAGGTTTTGCCACTTATGATAGCTTCTTTTATATTCATGACAGTTCTCCATAATGTTAAAAAAATAAAATATATATAAATTATATCATATTTTCTGTTATATTACAAGGATTTTTATTCTATATGACAATTTTATATTCTTTCTGAATAAAAAGACAGAATTTGTGCTGGAAAAAAAGAGAAATATATGCTAAAATTAATATAAATAATCTGAAAGGAATTTTAAATATGAAGATACTTAATAAGCTTTTAGCGTTTGTAGTTTCTTCCATAATGGCGGTAAATCTTGTTATGCCTGCCGTTGCGAGCGAAGAGCAGAACAAAGAAGATGGTATAGTTATCCTCTATACAAACGATATGCATAATGCTGTGAAAAAGGAAGAGGACGTAATAGGTCTTGCTTCTCTTGTGGCACAGAAGAAGGCTCTCGAAGAGCGGGGAAAGACGGTAATTTTAGTTGACGGTGGTGACGCTATACAGGGTGGACTTATAGGCGCTGTGTCCGATGGAGAATTTATAGTGGATATTATGGAATACGTCGGCTATGACGTATGTGTACCCGGCAATCACGAATTCGACTTCGGTATGGAGCAGTTTTTATCTATTGCCGAAAACAGCACACTCGATTATATCTCCTGCAATTTCAAGGATTTAAGAACAGATGAGCTTGTTCTTCCTCCTTACAAGATGATTACAGCGGATGGCAAAGATATAGCGTTTGTCGGTATAACTACCCCTTATACCACTACCTCCTCAACGCCTGCATACTTTAAGGATGAAAACGGAGAATTCATCTACGGCTTTTCAGGTGATAACGAAGGTAAGGATTTATACGAAGCTGTACAGACTGCTGTCGATTCTGCAAAATCAGAAGGCGCAGACTACGTTATAGCGGTGGCTCACACGGGTTATGGCGAAGGGCTTGACAACTGGGATGCTACCGCAATAATAAAAAATACAAACGGCATTGATTTCTACCTTGACGCACACGCTCATCTCACAGTTAACGAAAAGGAATTTGTAAACAAGGACGGAGATACCGTACTTCTTACCTCCACAGGAACAAAGCTTCAGAATATCGCAGAGGTCACGGTATCAGACAGCGGTATCACAAGCAGACTTATAGATTCTGTCGAAGAAGAGGACGAGGAAGCAAAGGAATATATCGAATCCATTTACGAAGAGCTTGACAGAGAATTCGGCAAGGTAGTCGCAAACAGCGAGGTTGATCTTGTGATATACGATCCTGAGACAGGTGACAGACTCATACGTATCAGGGAAACGAATCTCGGTGACTTATGCGCTGACGCTTACAGAGATGTTACCGGCGCTGACATAGCTTTTGTAAATGGTGGCGGTGTCAGAGAAAATATCAAAAAGGGCGACGTTACCTATATGGATATTATAAATGTTCACCCTTTCGGTAATATGCTTTGTATGAAGAAGGTCACAGGTCAGCAGATAGCTGACGCTCTTGAACACGGAATGAGACTTGCAGGAATAGAAGAGGACGGCTCCTTCCTTCAGGTCTCTGGTGTTACCTTCAAAGTTGATACAAGCATACCTTCTCCCGTTGTGACGGACGAGGGTGGAACCTTTATAAAGATTGATGGCGAGCGCAGAGTGTATGATGTAAAGGTGAACGGAGAGCCGATAAAAGCAGATGCAAAATATTCTCTTGCTTCGCATAATTATATGCTTAAATTCGGTGGCGACGGCTATACAATGTTTGATGGCGGAGAGCTTGTCCTTGATGAAATAATGAGTGACTACCAGGTTATCATAGAGTACATAACGGAAAGCCTCGGAGGTGTAATAAAGGCAGGAGCAGGATATGATAATCCCTACGGCACGGGCAGAATCACCTTTACCGACGGCAAGCTCTCCGATGAAAACGTACCCGGTGACAGTACAGACGTACCTGATGAGCCAGAGGAACCTGATGCAGACCTTCCGGGTGACAGCACAAGCAATAACCCTCCTACGGGTGTAAGCGTATCCTTTGATACGGCTATCATTACGGCTGTAGTCATGGGTTTAGCGGCAATTTCTCTTAAGAATAAAAGAAGATAAATAAATAAAAGTCCGTGTGAATAATCACACGGACTTGTTTTTATTCGCCGTCAAAAAGGGGAGTGGAGAAGTATCTTTCTGCTGTATCAGGAAGAACCGCAACTACCGTCTTGCCCTTGCCAAGCTTCTTTGCAAGCTGTTTTGCAGCGGCTACGTTTGTACCGCTGGAGATACCACACATAATACCTTCAAGTCTTGCAAGATCCTTTGCGGTGCGGATAGCCTCCTCGTCAGAAACTATATATACGTTGCTATAGATGTTTAGATTCAGGTTTCCGGGGATAAGACCGTCACCGATACCCATCTGCAGGTGTGTTCCTATCGTACCGCCTGCAAGGATTGCGGCGTTTTCAGGCTCAACCGCCCATATTTCAATGTCGGGATATACAGCCTTTAAGGTTTCACCGATACCGCTTATCGTACCTCCTGTACCAAAGCCTGAGCAGAAGCCGTGAATCTCCTTACCTGCCTGCTCAAGAATTTCAAGCCCCGTATGATACTTATGTACCATAGGATTTGCCTTGTTCTCAAACTGCTGGGGAATATATACGTTGGGGTTTTCATCTCTCATTCTTTCTGCTGTTTTTAAGCATTCGTCAATACAGTCGCCTATATTTCCTGCATCGTGGATGAGTATAACCTCTGCACCGTAGTGCTGTACCAGCATTCTTCTTTCACAGCTTACAGAGTCGGGCATTATGATGACCGTCTTATAGCCCTTTACTGCACCCACAAGAGCAAGACCGATACCCTGGTTTCCGCTGGTAGGTTCAACAATGATCGTATCCTTGTTGATTATACCCTGTTTTTCGGCTTCTATAATCATATTGTATGCAGTTCTTGTCTTTATCGAACCGCCTACGTTGAGTCCTTCAAATTTAACGAGTATCTCCGCACTATCCTCATCAACCATACGGTTGAGACGGATAAGAGGAGTGTGTCCTATAACCTCTAAAATGTTGTCATATATCATACGTCTTTTGTCCTTTCGTCTGTGTAAACCGCCCTGCAGTTTAAACGCTATCTTATATAATAACATAAAACTATGCATTAAGTCAATAGAAAAAACTGTTATATTTATTTTATTAAAAATTCATAAAAACGTTACTTTTCTCTTTATAATTTACAATGTACGTATTGACTTGATATAAGATAAATGCTATAATCAGAAAAGAATGTAAATAAAATACATTTAGACTTGAAAAAGGAAGTACAAAGTTATGAAAAGGGCGCTTATTGTAATTGATATGCAGAATGATTACCTTTACGAAAAGAGAAAGCCGATTTTTGCATATAACACAGAGGAGCTTGTCACAGCTGTAAACGGGATTATACGTGAATACAGTGAAAACGGATGTGACGTCATATACGTACGCCACATTATTCAGAACCTGCCTACAAACCGTTTGCTGTTCGGCTATTCATTGGCAGGTACAGAGGGTGCAGAGCTTTACGACGGACTTGACGTGATTTCTGATTACGTTTTTGATAAGCTTTTAGGGGACGCTCTTACAAATAAGGAATTACTTAAGCTTGTAAAGGAAAAGAGTTATGATACGCTTTGCCTTTGCGGACTTGACGAATGCGGCTGTGTGACTTCTACTGCGCTTGGTGCCTCAAAAAGAGGTATAAAAGCGGAGATTATACGTAAGGGAACGGCAACGGTCTTTCCTGAAAAGAAGGTAGCCAAGGCTCGCAAAAAGCTTGAAAAAGCAGGTGTTAACTATATATAGAATACAAATATCTGAGAAGTACCTCTTCTCAGATACTTTTATATTTTTTTACCGAATGGTCAATTTTCGCTACCGAGTGGTAGCAAAAGCATATTGAATCATAGCTTTTATTGTGATATACTTAATATAAAGAAAACAACGTGGTGATGAAATGATAAAAATTGCTCTTTGCGATGATAATACGGATTACGTAGAAAATACGTTAAAGCCGGTTCTCTTGTCGGCGGTAGCCGCAGGCGGTACTACGGCACAGATATATACCTATTCCGACGGAAATGAGCTTGTTCGGGATTTTGAAAGCCTTAACGGGTGCGATATCGTAATTCTTGATATAGAAATGCCGTCAATAAACGGCAAAGAGGTGGCAGGCAGACTTAGGGTGCTTGACAGCAGCTTTTTTCTGCTTTTTGTGACCTCGTATAAATCGGAAATATACAGCACCATCCCTTATCGTATCAATGCTTTTTTGCCTAAGGATATGGATAAGGCTATGATGGAAGCGGAGTTCCTCAGAGTTATAGAGGAATTTCAACGATTTAAGCCCCGCTATGAGCTTTTTGAGGCTGAGCAGGCGGGCGAACGTTCTACAATACGTATAGCTCTTGACGATATATTTTATTTCTGCTGTGTAAACAGAACGATATATCTTTGCACAGGCTCAAAAAAGTACCGTCTGTGTGAAAAGAAGCTCTCGAAAATAACGGATAAATATCTTGAAATAGGATTTTTCGAGGTGTGCAGAGGCTACGTCGTTAACGTATCAAAGATAAAATCCGTAAACCGCATTGATGCTCAGCTGGATAACGGCGATACCGTACCCGTCAGCAGAAGAAAGGTGAAGGAGCTACTGGAAAGGATAACCGATTACATTTCATCAAAGGTGGGTGGATAAAATGATTTTTGCAGATTCAGCAATAGCGATTTTAAAGGCTTTGGTCATAATACTGTTCTTTCACGGACTTGTAAGCGAGCGTAAAAGTATAACCATAGCAAAGGCACTTTCCGTTCCTGTTCTTGCAGGTGCCGTTATGCTGTCCTATTACGTTGATATGATATGGCTTCGTCAGGTAATCCTTGCGACTGTGATAACGGCTATCGGGATCGTTATATTCAGAGCAAAGCCCTATATATCCTTTTCCCTGGCTATAACCTCACTCTTTATGAATCTGCTCTCGGAAATAGTTGTCCGTAGTCTGCTGGATATGATAATGGGCAAGGATTTCAATATAGCCTATACTGTAAATCCGATAAATCATTTTATCATTGCATTCCTTATGCTTTCCGTCTGGGGCGGAGCAACGTACATCGTCTTCAGACTTTTGTCTGAAGAGGATCTGAAGGTGTTCAGGTCGGTATGGATGCACTTTGCCTTCATAATGTCGGTATTTATGCTTGTGACTACCGTATTTGCAAGCTTTTATCTTGCTGATGGTACGGAAAACCCGAATTCCTTCCTGTTCTTTGTACTCGGACTTTCTTTCCTTGCTATGAGCATACTGGTAGTGAATTTCTTTGCGGAAATATGCTCCTCCTACAAGAAGGAAAACAATATGAGAACGCTGTATTCTGATTTCTATGCAATAAAGGAACAGCTTGCTATACAGTTTCAGGCATCAAACAGAATGAAGAAGATACGCCACGATATAAAGAATCATCTTTATTCGGTGGGAGCTTTTATCGAAAACGGGGAATATGACAAGGCGAAGGAAATGCTGGCAGAGATAAACCTCAGTGCAGACAAGCTTCAGCCGTCGCTTCATCAGACGACGGGCAACGGGCTTGTTGACGCTATGATAGCGTATAAGGCGGCGGTATGTGAGGGTAATAACATATTCTTTGAATATTCTCTTGAGACGTTGCCCGAAATATCCATATCCTCATCCGCAGTCTCATCGGTGCTGTCAAATCTGCTTGATAATGCAATAGAAGCGTCGCTCAGCGCAGAAAAGCCTGAAGTAAAAATAAAGGTGTTTATGTACAAGGACTACTTTACCATAAACGTGAAGAACACCTTCAGCAGGGTAAAGCGAAACGGCGATGCGCTTACCTCCGATAAGGAGAATAAGGAGTTCCACGGGTTGGGTATGAAAATAGTGAAGGAAATATGTGCTGAAAACGGCGGTTTTTATAAGTGGGAGACCATCGGAAACGTATTTGTCGCCAGCGCAATAATGAAGGTAAACTGAAAATAAAGAAATAAGGCTGTATTCTATTTGAGGATACAGCCTTTTTGCTTGACATAAAGCCGTATATATGGTATAATTGTAAATTGTATAAATATGCCGTGCGCAAAGAATTGAAACCGTAAAGGGAGGATTCTGATGAGTGGCAGAATGAAGCTTGAGGTACTGGTTTCCTGTATGCATAAGGAAGATATGGATATAATAAGCGACAGCAGGATAACAGGAAGTGCCGTTGTTATAAACCAGTGCAGTAAAGAGGATTACGACGAGCTGAAAACAAAAAGCGGACTTGCCCGTATGTACAGTGTAAAGGACAGAGGACTTACAAAAAGCCGCAATATGGCAATAGAAAAATCCTGCGGTGATATATGTCTGCTTTGCGACGATGACGAGGTTTTCAAAAAGGACTACGAGCAGAAGATAATATCTGCTTACGAACAGCTACCCGATGCCGATATAATCATATTCAAGATGGCGGACAGAAAGCCGTCCTTTCCTGATAAGGTGATGAGACTTAAATTCCCGAAGATTATGAAGGTGAGCTCCTGGCAGATTTCCTTTAAGAGACAGTCCCTTATTGACAGCGGCGTCAGATTCGACGAGCTGCTTGGTGCAGGAACGGGAAACGGGGCAGAGGAGGAACTTAAATTTCTTAAAGACAGCCTTGGTGCAAAGCTCAGGATATATTACGTTCCCTCTGAAATAGCCTCCGTAGGTCAGGAAAGCTCAACCTGGTTTACGGGCTTCAATGAGAAATTCTTCCGTGACAGAGGCAATACCACAAGATATATTTTAGGACTGCCCTTGTCGTTGATATACGCCTTTTATTACGTCGTAAGAAAAAGAAATATGTATAAGAAAAATATCGGTACCTTCGCAGCGCTGAAGGCTACGCTTGGCGGTATCAGAGAAAACAGACTGACAAAATTAAGTAAGAATAAAGGAAAACTATGAGCAAAATACTGTCATTTATTATTCCATCGTATAACTGCGAAAAATTCCTTTCCAAGTGTCTTGACTCCTTTCTTTGCGAGGAGACTATGGCACTTACCGAGGTTATTGTAGTCAACGATGGATCAAAGGACGGCACGGCTGAAATAGCTCAGAAATACTGTAGCAGGTATCCCGATACGTTCCGACTCATAAATCAGGAAAACAAGGGACACGGTGGTGCGCTGAATACCGGTCTTTCGGTGGCTGAAGGAAAATACCTGAAGGTCATCGACGCAGACGACTGGGTAGAAACCAAAAATCTCCCATGCCTTGTAAAAGAGCTTGCCGATACCGATTGTGACGTGGTGCTTTGCCATCACTATACGATAAATATTTCAACCGGCGAAATAAAGAAGTGGAAGAGCTATCCCGAAAAATACGGAGTGCCTTACACCTTCTCGCAGATAATGGATAACTGGAAGAGCTTTGACAGAAGTCTCACCTTCCACGGAGTTATCTACAGAAATGATTTTTACAGAGAAAACGGAATAAAGCTGTCTGAACACGTTTTTTACGAGGATCACGAATATGCGACGGTTCCTTGCTGTTATGCACAGTCTGTAATGCCGCTGGATATGTTTTTGTATCACTACAGAATCGGCGACGTGGAGCAAAGCGTATCCGATGCAAATCAGCTTGGCAGAATATCTCATACGGACGCCGTGCTTACACGCCTTATCGACGAGTATAATAAGTCGGACAGAATGGACGAGCAGGGCAGAAGATATTATGCTATGAAGGCGCAGGGACTGTTACTCAGCTATATCATCACGGTTATGCTGGTTGAAAAGGATAGAAAAAAAGGCAGACAGATGGGCGACAGGATGATGGAACGCTTTAAGTCAGAGCTTCCTGAAACCTATGAGCTTGCCAAAAAGCAATATAAGATATTCAGAATGATGAACTTTCTTCATATAAACAAAAAGACCTGGGAAAAGATATCCCATTCAAAGCTTTATAATAAGCTGAGAAAGAATCACAGCTTTGACTGATAGAACAAAACGGAGGAATAAATGTCGGTAAAACCTAAGGAATACAAGGAAGGCTCCTTTTTAGAAGTATTCAGATATAAGGATCTTCTTGTACAGCTTGTAAAGAGAGATATAAAGCTGAAGTACAGAAGAAGCTTTTTAGGATACGTATGGAGCATACTTAATCCTCTTCTGATAATGATAATAATGGCGATAGTTTTCTCTTTCCTCTTTAAAAGAGAAATCACGCTGTTCCCGATCTATCTGCTTGCAGGCAGATCTATGTTTGAATTTATAAATACAGCGGTAACTAAGTCGCTCAGTGCAATTACGGATAATGCCTCTTTGCTGAAAAAGACCTACGTTTCAAAATTTATGTTCCCGCTTGCAAAGATAACCTCGTCAATGGTTGACTTTGTATTCAGTATGGGTGCTCTTGTCGTTGTAATGATAGTATTTTCCGTGGCAGAGGGCAGAGTACTGTTTTCACTACAGAATTTAGGTATAATAATCGTTGTTACAGAGGCTTATATCTTTGCACTCGGACTGGGCTTTCTTATGGCACAGCTTCACGTATTTTTCAGAGATATAAGATATATCTACAATGCGGTTTCTACAATGGTATTATATTGCTCGGCAATATTCTACGACGTAGGGATGTTCTTTGAAAAGGCAAAGGATCAGGTGGCGGCAGGCTCGGCTCCGCTGGCTCTATATCTTGCAAACTTTATCGAATATCTTAATCCCTTCTATATCTATATAAAGCAGTTCAGATATTTCATCTGGACCCCTGGACTCGAGACTATACCCCAGTGGGCGGTAGTTACCCCTGTGGATTTTCTGCTCGGCTTCGGATACGCAATACTGATGTTTGTTATCGGTGTGTTCTTCTTCAGAAGAGCCCAGAACAAATTCATACTGTATATTTAAGGAGGTAAAATGGAAAATATCAAAAACGAAAACGCTCCTGAATATATAGTAGACGTAGACAACGTGACTGTCAGATTCAACAAGGCTAATCAGAAGGTGGATAATCTCAAGGAGTATTTCGTAAGGCTTATCCGCAGACAGCTCATGTTTCAGGAATTTATAGCTTTAAAGGATGTAAATCTTAAAATAAAAAAGGGTGAAGCCTGGGCTATAATAGGTACTAACGGAAGCGGCAAATCCACACTTTTAAAGGTTATCAGCCGCATTCTTAAACCCTACAAGGGCAAAGTAACGGTAAACGGAAGCATAGCCTCTCTTATAGAGCTTGGCGCAGGTATAGATCCAAGACTTACAGCGAGAGAGAATATATATCTCAACGGCTGTATTCTCGGTTATACAAAGCAGTATATAGACGAACGCTTTGACGCTATAGTTGAGTTTTCGGAGCTTGAGGATTTTCTTGATTCTCCTGTTCAGAATTTCTCATCCGGTATGAAATCCCGACTCGGATTTTCGGTGGCGACTATGGTCGAACCGGACGTACTGATAGTGGATGAGGTTTTATCAGTGGGCGACGTGCTGTTCAGAAAAAAGTGTATGAACAGAATGAACGAGATGCTTAGCCGTGGAACAACGCTTCTTTTCGTTTCCCATAACATGGCAACGGTAAAATCCATGTGTGACAAGGCTATCTGGCTCAATAAGGGCGAGGTTGTCATGTCAGGTGATATGGAAGAGGTGTGCAACGAGTACACCGCAACTATAGAGGCTAAAAAAGCCAAGGAAAAGGAAGAAAAATTAAAGAAAGAAAAAGCTCTTGATATGCAGGCTAAGGCGCTGAAGAGCAAACGAGCAAAGAAATGACGGAAGGTAAGCCGTAAGGCAAAAGGACACAACAATGAGCAAAAAAACAGTTAAATTACAGAACATCATACTACAATACAATGCAGACGAAAATTTAAGCAAATACCCTGCACTTATGCATACTTCGGCACTCAACCACTGGTATTCCATGGTTTATGATCCGACTAAAAAATGTCACATAATAAGAAAGCACGACGTAGTAGATTTTTCATATTATTTCAATACGCTCCAGCTTAATAACTGGAAAAAACACACTTATGCAGAAAAATTCCGTTTAAAGCTTACCTTCAGCGGAAGGGCTATGGTTGAGCTTACTGAATACTATCGCAACTCAAAAAATATCAACAGAGGCGTTCTTAAAAGAGAAGTGATAGAGAGCGAAACAAAGACAGAGGTTATGATAGAAATCCCTGAAACGGATAAGGGACTTGTATCCTTTGCAATTACCGCTCTTGAGGATTTTTACCTTTACGATGGTTGTTACGTTACTGAGGTCGATGAGGAGAATATAAGAGACGTGCGTATCTCTCTTGCTTCTACCACCTTTAAAAAGGAAGCGTATATAAAGAAGAATATAAAGCTTCTTATGAAAGACGTTTTCTGTGACGAAAGCGATATAAAGGACGATCTTTTTGTTCACATCATTGATAATGGCAGAACTCTCAGTCCCGAGGAATTTGACTGTGAGCATCTGAAGATCTATCCTAACGCCAACGTAGGTGGTGCAGGCGGATTTACAAGAGGTATGATAGAGGCGATGAATCTGCCTCGTAAGCCCGACTACGTACTGCTTATGGATGACGACGTACTTATTATGAGCGAAAGCCTTTTCAGAACCTTCTACCTGCTTCGTATATTAAAGCCTGAATATCAGGATTATTTTGTAAGCGGTGCAATGTTCGACTACGATATAAGAGAAAAGCAGTATGAAGACGTAGGTTACGTACACGTAAATGACGCTTCCTACGGTCCGCTCAAGGACAGACTTGATATGAACGGTATCGAAGCTCTGCTGAATAACGAGGATATGGCGTCAAGAACTCAGGCGCATTCCTATGCAGGCTGGTGGTACTGCTGTATCCCCGTTCAGAAGATAGAAGAAAACGGTCTGCCGCTTCCCGTATTTATCAGAGGCGACGACGTAGAATTCAGTATAAGAAACAAGGCTCAGTTCCTGACGCTGAATGGTATCAGCATCTGGCACGTAGGCTTTGCAGGAAAATTCAATGCGGCTATGGAGCTGTATCAGGTGCATAGAAACAGCTTTATAATTCAGGCGGCAAGCGGTATATGTGGTGATATAGACTTCCTGAAAAGAATAAAAACTCTGTTCTGGAAGGAAATAACACGCTTTGCATATAATAATGCTGAACAGCTTATCGATTCCGTTGACGATTTCCTTAAAGGCCCCGAATTCTTAAAGACGCTGAATGGTGAACAATGCCTTAAAGAGCATGCGGGAAAGAACGATAAGCTTATACCTATAAGCGATTTCCCACCTGAATACAATATCGCAAAGGGAGATCCCTATTCTTATAAAAAGCTCAACAGATTACAGAAGTTTATTTATAAGGCGACCGTAAACGGACATCTGCTGCCGGGCTTTATGTTAAGACGCTGGCCTGTGGTTATTTCCTTTGACTGGTTCTTTGTTCCCGGTAAGAACTATATGAGAAAACGCCTTATAGCGGTAAATGCCAACGATAATACAGCTTGTATGCGTGAGATGAACAGAAAGCGTTGCTTCTCGCTTATCAGCCGTTACAGAAAGGTAATGAAGAATTACAAGAAGAATCACAAGGCTGTAGAGCAGGCATATAGAAAAGAATTTGCGAATATGACTACAGAAAAGTTCTGGAAGGAGTATTTAGGAATATGAAGGAAAAATTCGAGAAACTGAAAAGATTCAAGATAGTACGCAGACTTTATGCGGCGGGAAAGGCCTTCAAGAAGGCTGCATATACGCCGAAGAACGAAAAAGAAAACGTAGAGATACCCTTTGTGGCTGATACTGCAGTCAAGGTTACAACAGCAAATCCCGTTACTGTAAAGGATCTTAAATGGGAATACTGTACCGGATGCGGCGCTTGCTATAATCTCTGCCCCGTAAACGCTATCACTATGCAGTATGATAAGGAAGGCTTCTTATCTCCCGTAGTGGATGAAGATAAGTGTACAAAGTGCGGACTTTGTATAAAGGCATGCCCTTCCAATAACCCCGAATATATCAACACTTCCGCACCCGAATGCTACGCTTCGATAGCGAAGGATGAAGAGGTAAGAATGAAGAGCTCGTCAGGTGCTATATTCTCGTTGGTTTCTTCTTACGTGCTTGAAATGGGCGGATTCGTCTGCGGTGCGGCATATGACGATAAGTTTGTTCTTAAGCATATGCTCGTGGATTCCGAAGACGGTATGCAGAAGCTGAGAGAATCAAAGTACGTGCAGAGTGATACCGGTACCGTTTATAAGGAAATAGGCACTATATTGAAATCTGATAAGCCTGTACTTTTCTGCGGTTGCGGATGTCAGGTAGCCGGACTCAACGCTTATCTCAAGGTAAAGAAAATTAATGCGGACAAGCTTTACACAATAGACCTTATGTGTCACGGTAGCCCGTCCCCCAAGCTCTTTGAAAAATATATAAACGAATATCACGGCGGACCTGAAAATATCGAAAGCCTCAGCTTCAGAAGTAAGGAATATTTCGGCTGGTCAACCGAGATGAACGTAAAATATAAGGATGGAAGCGTATTCAGACAGACAAGAATCATCGATCCTTATTACAAGGCGTTTTTACCCTGCATTTCCGTAAGAAAGGCCTGCGGTCATTGTACCTATGCAAAGGTTCCCCGTCAGGGTGATCTTACACTTGCGGATTTCTGGGGTGTGCATAAGTATAACCCTCATTACGACGACGGCAAGGGAACTTCCATAGTTGTTGTTAACAACGATAAGGGCAAGAAGCTTATGGATATGATACAGTCAAAGCTGAAGCTTCATAAGAGAGTCGAAACAGATTATATCCTGACTCACGGACAGCCCTTCAACCATTCCTTCAAGACTCATCCCGCCCACGATCTGTATTTCAAGTATATAAGTCTTGGTGCAAGTATGGAAAAGGCTTACGATTATGCTACAAAGAGAAAATTCGACGTGGCTATCATGGGTGTATGGCCCGGCTGTAATTACGGTAGCGTAGCAACCTATTACGCTCTGCATCAGCTTATAACCTCCTTCGGACTTACCGTTCTTATGATAGATAAGCCTATCATTACGGATAATGATGCCGAGCAGGGAATGACGCATTCAAGAAGATTTGCTGAAGAGCATTATGAAATAAGCAGAAAGTACAAGCTCAATGAACTCAAGGTGTTAAACCAGCACGTTGATACCTTTATTATGGGCTGTGACCAGGTATGGAACAGAGGTATAAGCAAGCACTTCGGAATGTCCTACTACTTCAACTTTGTTGAGGACTCCAAGAAAAAGCTCTCCTATGCGGCTTCCTTCGGACATTCACGTGACTTCTGCAACGCCAATGACAGAACCTCTATATCAGCTTATTTAAAGAGATTCGACGCAATCTCCGTTCGTGAGGCTGACGGCGTAAGAATATGCGACGAAACCTACGGTGTAGAAGCTACTCAGGTGCTTGATCCCGTCTTTGTATGCGATAAGGAAGAATTTGTTGCACTGACTGAAAAATCATCTGCAAATCAGAGACCTGACAAGGGTGAAAAGTTTATTGCAACCTATATTCTCGATCCTTCTCACGAAAAGAAGGAAGCTATAAAGTGGATACAGAGCAAGCTTGGTATCAAGGTTATAAACGTGCTTGACGGTCTGCCCTGGACTTTTGAAGGTAACAGAGCAAAGATGGAGGGTATGGGCGAGATTCCTGAAAACGTTCAGGTTGAGGACTGGCTCTACTATATCAAGAACTGTGAATACCTTATTACCGACTCCTGCCACGGTATCAGCTTCGGACTTATTTTTGAAAGACCTTTTGCGGGCATAGCAAACCCCCACAGAGGACTCTCAAGATTCGAATCCCTGCTCGGTCTTTTCGAACTGAAGCACAGATTTGTTACTGATGCAAAGGATATTGTCGGTAATGATGAATTCCTGAAGCCGATAGATTATGACGCTGTAGGCGAGATAATGCAGAGAGAAAGAGCACGCTCCAGACAGTGGCTGAAGGATGCACTCTTTGCACCCAAAAAGGTAAATCCACATTGCGTTTACGCAACTGTTGATGAAAGATTAAAGGATAATTAAAACGGAGGATATTCAAAATGGCAAAATACGATTATCTTATTGTAGGCGCAGGACTTTACGGTGCTGTATTCGCTTACGAGGCAATGAAGAACGGCAAGACCTGTCTTGTTATCGATAAGAGAGACCACATCGCAGGTAACATCTACACGGAAAATCGCAGCGGTATCAACGTTCACGTTTACGGCGCACACATCTTCCACACAAGCGATAAGTTTGTATGGAACTACATCCAGCGCTTTGCAGAATTCAACCGCTATACAAACTCTCCCGTAGCAAGATATAAGAACGAGCTTTACAATCTCCCCTTCAATATGAACACCTTCTCAAAGATGTGGGGAATTGCTACTCCTGACGAAGCTATGGCTATCATCAACGAGCAGAAGGCTGAAATCAAGGGCGAACCTAAAAACCTTGAAGAACAGGCTATTTCCCTTGTCGGCAGAGATATCTACGAAAAGCTCGTAAAGTGCTATACAGAAAAGCAGTGGGGAAGAGACTGCAAGGAATTACCTGCATTCATAATCAAGAGACTTCCCGTTCGTATGACCTACGATAACAACTACTTTAACGATAGCTATCAGGGTATTCCTATGGGCGGTTATACACAGATTATCGAAAGAATGTTAGAGGGTGCAGAGGTAAGACTCGGTATCGATTATCTTCAGAATAAGGAAAGCCTCAACGCTCTTGCAGATAAGGTTGTTTATACAGGTGCTGTTGATGCATACTTCGATTTCTGCTACGGCAATCTTGAATACAGAAGCGTTCGCTTTGAAACAGAGGAGCTTGAAACCTCCAACTATCAGGGTAATGCGGTAGTAAACTACACAGACGGCGATACACCCTTTACAAGAATTATCGAGCATAAGCACTTTGAATACGGCACACAGCCTACAACCATCATTTCAAGAGAATACTCTGCAGAGTGGAAGCCCGGTGACGAGCCCTATTATCCCGTTAACGATGAAAAGAACGGCAGTCTTTATGCAAAGTACAAGGAGCTTGCAGAAAAGGAAGAAGGCGTTATCTTCGGCGGCAGACTTGGTGAATACAAGTACTACGACATGGATAAGGTTATCGTTGCGGCTCTTGAAACAGTTAAGAAGGAATTCGGTAAGGTAAGCGAATAACAAGAATATAACCCCGCAGTTTTCTGTGGGGTTAAATTTTTAAAAATCTGTGACGTGGATGAAAATTTATCGTCTTTATTTATGAGCGGCTCAAAGATTGCAGAAAGGAGAGTGGCAATGGATATTACGGATAACAGAATAATCGAGCTTTTTACAAGCAGAAGCAAGGAAGCAGTCTCGGCTTTATCAAAGAAGTATGAAAAGCTCTGCAAAAGCATTTCCTATAATATTTTAAGAAATAAGGAAGATGCTGAAGAATGCGTAAACGATACCTATTTAAAGGTCTGGGACAGTATTCCCCCTGCAAAGCCTGATAATCTTATGGCATACGTGTGCCGTATCGCAAGAAATATTTCTCTTGATAAGCTGAGATATAATTTAAGAAGCAAGCGAAACGGAAACACCGACGCACTTTTATCGGAACTGTCTGAATGTATTCCGTCAACTGATAACGTGGAAGAATCGGCAGACGATACGCTGAAAAATGCGATAACCGATTTTCTGGACGGACTTTCCGACCGTGACAGAAATATATTCATCCGTCGCTATTTCTTCTGTGATGACGTAAAAAGTATTTCAAAAAAGCTTGGTGTTACAGAAACCAACGTTACTACCATATTAAACCGCACCAGAAACAATCTTAAAAAGTATCTTTCGGATAATGGTATTGCGGTTTAGAAAGGAGCGCTTATGAAGGACAATAAAAAGGAAATGCGACTGATGAAGGTCATATCCGATATACCCGATGATATGATAACCTCAGCGGCAAACGAAAAAACAAAAAAGCCCTGGTATAAGAATTTTGCGGTGCTGGGTACTGCCGCCGCTTGTATATGTGCCGTTGCTGTAGGTGGCATATTGCTTGCGATGAACGGTCAGGGAGGATACCCGATAAAGTATATTTATCGTGATTCGGATGACATCAAAACCGAAGAAAACGCTGCGTATGTTCCTAAATGGCACGAGCGTACGATTGAAGAACAGTACAGAACGCTCAGGCTTTCAGATGAGCTTTACGGTTCTCGTTGTACACAGGTCGATTCTTCTCTTGTTGCGGAAAAGATAGCGTCTGCAACGGCTTCAGGCTATGACGATTATACCGAAAAGACTTACACGACAGACGTAGAGGTTTATAGTATATCAAAGGTATCGGAGGATTTTGCAGTAGCGGTAAAATTTGCAGAAAGCGACAAATACTATGTTTATGGCAAGGGATTTTACACCCCTGATACACTTGAAGGCTTTATAAATGACCTTAATTTAAAGGATAACCTTTCCTTCAGCGGAAAGATAACCTGTAAAAATTGGGGAGATGACGGTAAGACGTCGGATGAAGTAACCTTTGAAGGTGACGTAAATAAGGTAGTGTGGAATATGTTGCTTACTGATACGGATATTCCTATCACACTTATGGATGCTGATAAAGATTTAAAGTATACTCTTAACAGAGGCAAGACAATGCACATTGGTATCAGTGTAAAACTTTTCGGCTATAACAATATCGTTATGAACGTGGATGAAAACGGATACCTTACAACCAACATCCTGTCCAGCGGAAAGTATTTCTTTATCGGCAAGGAAAAAGCTAAGGAATTTATCGACTACGTAGAAAAGAATTTTGAAGGCTATATCATAAAGTATGTCTATGAGGATAACCCCGACGATAAGCCAAAGCCTGAAAATGCCGGAGAAAGCAGTACTTTATCACATGACGTAAGCAAGGAAGAGGTAACTATATACAGCACTGCAAGACCTCCTCACGATAGCGGCCCTGAGGCTGAAGCAAACTAGGGTAATACAGTAGGGGGCGACGTCCTCGACGCCCCGGTTTATAGGGCGACGTCCCCGACGCCCCGGTTTATAACGAGCAGACAGGAATAATCGGCGAAGGATACGATACGTCAGAATATGACGTTCCGCCGAGCGATAAAGAATAAAACAATAAAGAGATAAAAACGAGGCACACTTCTTTACGAAGTGTGCCTCAATCGTTTTATTGTCTTATATAAATTCCTTGCTCTTCAAGATAATCTTCAAGCTCCTGCTTCATATCCCATATTGCCTGTTCCTTTTCGGCAATATCGTCTGCGGGCTTTTCGTCCTGAAGAATTGTCTTTTCATCGTTCATAAGCCTTATGCCATTACAACGTTAAGACCTTCGGAGCTTTCAACTGTGAAGCTCTTATCAGTACCTGTGCTTGTAACTGTGATTGTATCACCGTTTCTTGTAGCTGTTACTGTAAGCTCTAAGTTTGCTTCCTTATCGTAGATCTTGCACTCTGCACTCTTACCGTCTTCAAGCTGGTAAACTACAAGCTTTGCACCTTCAACGTAGTCATAAGCAAAGTTTCTTGTAAAGTTACCATAAGCGATGATAGAGTTGGGCTTTGCATACAT
>JAFTVY010000101.1 GCA_017465545.1 Ruminiclostridium sp. | reverse complement strand
TGTCTTACGTAACCCTCCGTATTGGCATTGGACAGGTTGTTACCCGTTATATCAAGGCCCTTCTGAGCCATCTGTACAGAACGCTTCTGTACTTCAAGTCCTAAAAAAGATGCTCTCATCTGTGATTCCTTCCTGCCGATGAAATATCATCGGTTTTTATCAGACACTTCCTATAAAGCCCTTAGTGCCTGTTGTGCGCTTTACCTTTGCCCCATAACCGTTATAGGTCTCGGCCATTGTCATCCCTGCGCCCCGTACCAGCTCTTCCTGAACTGATAATTTCTTTTCTACAGTCTCTGTAATACCTGCGTTCAGCTTGCGTATCCTTGCAATATAACCCGTCAGATCGTCGTATATCATCTGTAGCTTCATTTTTCTTTCAGCGGGAGCCTTTTCTATAAGCTCCTTTGCCTTTATATTCTCGTCAAGTCCAAGCTCCTCGAAAAAGACAACACGATTGTTCTCCTGGGACTGGATCTTCATAATGAGCGCCTGCTCATCGTCCACAGATTCCAGCAACCATAAAAGATCGTCGTCCATTACCTTCGCCATCTTCTCTGTAAGGAAAAGTACCATATCACGATAGGTATCGTTGTACTTTTCCATATAAGCGATTATCTCATCGGCTAACTGAATAGTCATATGGCACCGCCTCTCAGAACATGAGGATAGAATCTACTATGGATTCAGGATCTACCTGATAGCTTCCGCTGTTTACAGCCTCGGCAAGCATATCTACTTTTTCTGCAGGTGCGTCTGCGCTGAGCTGTGCCGCAAGATTGGACTTTGCCGCCTCTACGCTGCGTGCAAAGTTGAATTCTACCTTGTCGGTCTTTGCCACTGTGGGAGCAGTTTTTGCCTTACTGCCGCTCATTTTCACTTTGTTATAGGTGTTTACTATACCGCTGATGTTCTTAATTTCCATACTGTCAGCTCCCTTCAGGGCATAATTGCCCGTATATTTCTACATTTATTATATCGGCAGAAAAACCCTTAACTTTAGACTTTATCGGCATTTTTTTCGTATTTTTTTAAATTTTTTATTAATTTTTTGTGAGAAAATAAAAATCAGTCCCACGATATGAAATCGCAGGACTGAAAATTTACTGCCACTAAAATATTTCCGTTATTTTCTGACCTCGCTGCCGCCCCATTCGATAAGGGTAAAGCCGTCACGCTCCGGTGCAGATAGCTCCTGGGGTGGAATATCCACGTATTCGTCACTTCCGTAATACGCCATATATACCCTGATTACCGTATCAGGTGAAGGAGTGACGTTCAAAACTGCATTATCCGTATATCTGTCCGTCTGGAAGGAGATAACGTTATACTTATTGCTCTGCATAAGAGGTAACCAGTATACGATAAATTCGTTATATTCTCTTGGGGTAAGTCCCAGCTTTTTAAGGCTTTCCCTTAAAAACTCTGTGGTGTCCTCACCCTTTACGCAAAAGCCCTTGCTGAAGTCATATTCTATACTGCTGATACCATCCCAGAAGATATAGGAGTATTCGTTGCCGTCCTTGTCAAAAAGCGTTCCGTCAGGCATTGCAGTCACCTGCCAGCCGTTATTGTACTCAGGGTAGGTTGCCATAAGAGTGCCGTTAAAGTCAAGCTCAACCGACACCTCCGTCTTTTCCTCGGGGTAGAGGTATATGACGGGCTTATCGACAGGCTCATATATTACAAATGCATTCTTTGTGGGGATCACAACAAAACTATTTTCATCTGCCTTGTACAGCTTTTCAAAGGATATATCCACACGATCCTCTACACAGATATTTTTCTTATCCTTTTCACTGCAGATAACGGTATATTCATCCTCACGGGAATCGGGCGAATTTTTTATCGCCTTAAAGCCGTTGTCGGTGAATTCTGTAATTTTAAGAGTAAGCGAGCCGTTTTCCTCAATAATCTCATACTGTGAGAGATCCTCGGTCGATGCTACGATACTGCTTTCGCTTTCCTGCGCCGTTGTGGAATTTCCGCTTTCGCAGGCGGTAGCGGTCAGCGGAATAAAGGCTGAAAGCAGAATTACAATAACTTTTTTCATAACGTGACCTCCTTTTTTTCTTTTATTATACCCCGCAGGATATTCCGTTTCAAGTAGTAAAGTAAACAAAAAAACGATAGGAAATTGTGGAAATGTGATAAAATGGGGTTCGACGGGCGATTTGAATTCGGGAGCATACCCCTCATCAGTCACCTTCGGTGACAGCTTCTCCCGAGGGAGAAGCCTTTAATTTCCCACGACAATGCGGATTTGCGCCATAAAGCCTTCTCCTCACGAGGTTATTATTTCGGCAAAAGATTTTGCCGAAATGTACAGCAATTCTGCGAATTGCTGAAGGTGGCAAATGACATTTTAATGTCATTTGACGGATGAGGTGTAACCCCGATTAACCCCCATCTAATCCCCAAAAATCAACGGGCGACTTAAAGTCGCCCGCATATAACATATATCTGTTTTGTAGCCCCGCCGTTCACAAGGCTACGTTGCCCGCCAAGATACTAAAAGGCGGAATTTGCTGAACGCCATGCGTTCATCAATATTTTGCGTAGGGGTTTTCGCCGTCGTAAAGAACACCCTTGGGACGGTTGAATTCTACGTCTTCTACGCCCAGGTACTTCAGTACGTCAAAGATAGCCTTGCCGTAGTGACCGAATGCAACTGCACCGTGGTGAGGATAGTTCTTCTTGATGAGAACGTTACGGTAGAATCTGCCCATTTCAGGAATTGCGAATACACCGATACCGCCGAAGCTACGAGTTGCAACGGGGAGAACCTCGCCCTGAGCCACGTATGCACGGAGCTGTGCGTCAGCTGTGGACTGCAGACGGAAGAAGGTAATATCGCCGGGGATGATGTCGCCTTCAAGCGTACCTCTTGTGATGTCGGGCTCCTTGTCGGGTTCAAGACCTCTGTGCATGATGAGCTGATACTTCATTGTGGAGCTTGTCAGCTTGCAGGAAGCTGTGTTACCGCAGTGGAAGCCCATAAAGGTATCCTTTAATGTGTAATCGAACTTGCCCTTGATGGACTCGTTGTACATATCGGCAGGAACAGAGTTGTTGATGTCAAGTAAGGTAACAACGTCACCTGTGATGCAGGTGCCTATG
>JAFTVY010000047.1 GCA_017465545.1 Ruminiclostridium sp. | reverse complement strand
TCCGGTGATATCAAATCCTTCGGATTTGGTGATATCGCTCCTTCGGAGCGGTTACGGTATCAATTGCCGTAGGCAATTGATGGATTTTAAAGAATGCCCCAAAGGACACCCTATGAAAACAATATCTTCTGCGTTGCAGATTTTAAGTGATATCCTGCCTTTGGCAGGGTGATATCGAAACCGTTGGTTCCGGTGATATCAAATCCTTCGGATTTGGTGATATCGCTCCTTCGGAGCGGTTACGGTATCAATTGCCGTAGGCAATTGATGGATTTTAAAGAATGCCCCAAAGGACACCCTATGAAAAAAGAAATGAAACAATATCTTCAGTTTATCGAAAACAATTACAATAAACCCGACACCGACAAGGAGGCACTCGCAAAGGAGCTTTATACCCGTATCGGCTTTTATCAGCACGAAAGACTCGTTCACCTCATTGTTACAATGAGCTTTGGCGTGTTCTTTCTGCTGTCTATTCTGCTGGTTCAGGTAAGTACCTCCTTCCTTCTGCTATCGGCGTTATTTCTTATTCTCCTTATACCCTATATAGCACATTATTATTTCCTCGAAAATTCGGTACAGAAGCTTTATACCTATTATTACGCCCTTGCCGAAAAGGAAAAGGTTAACGGTGATTAAGCAATATCAACAAAATAAATATAAAAAATTGTGTGTTTCGACAAATAGATATAATTTCTATAAAAATATGGATTTTTTCCTGAGTTTGTGATATAATTATTCTTTAGTTATACTATATCAATAAAAGAAATGAGGTGAGACAGATGAACAGAAAGGAATGGCTTTCGATACCAAACGTACTGAGCTTTATAAGAATACTCCTGATACCCGTATTTGCCTGGTCATATCTTACTGCAGGTGATTCGCACGATTATCTTTTTGCGGCAATCGTTGTCGTAATATCAGGCGTTACCGACTTTTTAGACGGTACGATAGCAAGAAAATTCGGTATGATAACCGAGCTTGGAAAATTCCTCGATCCCCTTGCCGACAAGCTGACTCAGGGTTCATTGTTCTTATGTCTTGCCATAAGATATCCCCACATATGGGTACTGCTTATCCTCTGGGCGTTAAAGGACGGCTTTATGGGCGTTATGGGACTTATCCTGCTCAGAAAAAAACGTACCAAGCTTGACGGCGCAAAGTGGTACGGAAAGGTATGCACCGCAATAATCTATCTCGGCGTATTACTTCTTCTGTTCTTCCCCAACACCTTTGCTCCCGCCTCCTACCCCGCCCATATGCTGATACTTGTCTGCGCAGGCGCATTGCTTCTGTCGGGTGTACTCTATACGATAGAGCTTATCAAGATGTGGATTCATAACGAGACGGTAAAAAGAGAAAAAAGAAGGAAAAAAGAAGCGCTCAAAAACGAAAATTAAAGTAAGCAAAGCCTGATTTTAATCAGGCTTTTTTTAGAAAAGGAGCACATATGTCAGAGCAGATAAAGGTATTTTTCAGCTACGGTCACGACCGCCACGGCGAGGTTGTAAAACGCCTTGCCCAGGCGATTGAAAGGTTGTCCGAAAACAGAATAGAGGTCTGGATAGATCACAAGAACATACCCCGTGATTCTCATTGGCGTAAGGAAATTCAGGAGGGCATATATAACTGCAACAGCGTTGTTGCCTTTCTGTCGGAGTATTCTGCCCGTGATAAGGGCGTATGCCTTGACGAGATTGCTATTGCTCTTGTCTCAAAGCATGGTATGATAAGGACGATTCTGCTGGAGCCTGCAAATTCCTTTACCCCACCTGCGATGGTTTCGGAATATCAATGGGGCGATATGAGTGACTATCCCGAAGCTCTCCAAAAGGGCGAGGAGGAGTTTTCAGATTACATAGAGCGTCAGGCAATGCAGGTGATAAAGCTTGTCAGCAGCGAAGAAATTATGCAGTACAGCGCAGAAATAAAAGAACTGCGTCGCAGACTTGCTATGCCCGAAAGAGACAGAATGACACGCTTCGACCTGCTTTTACAGAAGGAAATGACCGAAAGGCCCTGGCTTGACAGTATAGTAAAGCAGTGGATTGAGGACAAGAACGGCTCTAAAATCCTTATGCTGTACGGAAAACCGGGTGCAGGTAAATCCACCTACTGTGCAAATCTACAGCACTACAACCCCCGTGTGGTGGCGTCCATTTCCTGCGACCACCAGAGCAACAGCTTCAGCAATACAGATGATATTATCCGCTATCTTGCCTACAAATTGGCATTACGCTTGCCCGACTACCGTAGCAGTCTAATCCGACTGCTGAGTGACGATAGCTTCACTATGAAAAGCGGCAGAGACCTTTTCAACGATCTTATCGGTCAGCCTTTAGGCAAAATCAGCATAGACGGACAACGTGACAGTATGATAATCTGCATAGACGCCCTTGACGAATCCAAGACAGACGAGCTTGCAGGCTTTCTTGCGGAGTATCAGGCGTATATGAGAGACTGGGTACGATTCCTTATCACGGCACGAAAAGAACCGAATATAGTGAGCAGATTTGAAAGCTTCAGGGCGATAGATTTAGACGAATATAGTGATCAGACAAGGGCAGATATGACGGCGTATTTCCACCGCCGACTGGATGAAAAATTATCCGCTTTTGAAAACAAGGACGAATTTATCGCAAGACTTACCGAATCAGGCGAGAACGTATTCACCTATGCGGAATGCATCTGCGATAATATTATTGAAGATATAGACCTCGGAAAAGTAAAAGAGCTGACGCTCTATCCCATACCCAAGGGCATACAATCCCTTTTCGCAAACACCCTTGACAGAAAATTCAACAGCACAGGTGCGACCTATACCCTACGTGATTATGAGGACTTCTGGCAAGAGCCTTTAGGGATGATAATAGCATCAGAAACACCTCTGCCGATAAACACCTTAAAACAGCTTATGGGCTGGCGCAACAATCAGCTACGTAAATTCCGTAGCGCACTTTCTACCCTTCTTACCGAATCCGACGGCTGTCTGCAGGCATTCCACCGCTCCTTCGGAGAATGG
>JAFTVY010000046.1 GCA_017465545.1 Ruminiclostridium sp. | reverse complement strand
TTTCTTTACTCCACCGCTTATGTGGCTTTCAGCAAGAAAACGACAGTGCGTATCAGTAAGCTGTGCAATAAAGGTTCGCTCCGCAATTTTATCATTATCTGTTTTGTTGCAATCCATAGGAGCGTATTGCTTTGCAGTTATTTCTACACCCTCAATGCCGTGGATTTCTGCCTTTCCTACGACTTGCATTTCATCATATTCTGTGCGGTTTCTTTTTGGAAAATCGTATATTGCCCAATTAAGCTTTTCGCCCAGCTTAGGGACAATGAACCAGCCCATAAGTTCCTCCCACTTAACGGAAAACGGTTCTTTATCAAGCCTTGTAATTGTATATTCGGGCATAAATTCGGGCAGCTTTTTCATATTTTCATCAACCTTTCTGTAAATCGTGTCAGGCAGATATAACCTTTTGAAATTGTTTCTTGCTGTGTAAAGTCTGCTCTTTACAGTTCCAACGGGAATATTAAGTCTTTGAGCAATCTCGCCTTGATTGTAGCCTTGAATATAAAACAGGTCGATTATCTGTTTGTCATTCTCGGATAATGATTCAAGCGTATCATAAACATCGTGTTGCTCAACATATCCGTATCGACTTGCAGTAAGCGGCTGTTCGGTCAGTTCGTCGATTGAAACATCAACACTTTTCGCTTTTCTGCGGTAATAGTCATTGCATTTATTTCGGGCAATGCTGATTATCCACGCTTTAAAATGGGATTTATCTGCAAGTGTATCAAATTTTTGAAAAGCGGTCAGATAGGTTTCCTGCAAAATATCATCTGCATCAGCCTTCGATGACAGCTTAAACCACACGAAACGCTCGACAGCATTTTTACATTCATTCAGCAATATTTCAAATTCGGTCATATCATCACCTCCTTGTGTTTACTAAAAGCGCTTTCACTGATATAGACGTAGCTGTAGGTAGAAAGGTTCAGATTTTTTTGAATTTATTCCAAATAGGTGCGTAACGTAACGGTACTCGGCAATACTTCTGTATTGTCACAATTTTATATAAAGATATACGTCTGATTATCATTCATTCTGATAATCAGACGGTTGTTTTTATTCCCCAAGAAGAATAATTCTCACGTTCCTTTCAATCTCACTATCATCAAGACCAGACGAGACCAAAGGCTAAATTACCTCTCGGCTTTCTCTTGTGTGTGGAAGTGTGGCGGCAAGCAGTTCAGCTTTATCCTTGCTTCCACGTTTCAGATACAAAAAGCACAAAACTGCACGAGTTGTAGCTTTTTGCTTTTCATTTTGGGATAACGATAAGCCTCTTTCCATCAATTCAATGGCTTCTTCAGGCTTATCCGCTAATGCCAAAACACCCGCAAGTCCCAAAATCATACCGGCATTATTCGGATAAATACGAAGTGCATCACGATACACCTTTTCTGCCGATACATAATCTTCTTTTTTCTGATAATCTGTAGCCAACTTATGTATATCCCGCTGAGTCTGTTCGGCACGAATTGTATCCATGCCCAATAACATATCAACACTCGTTTCAAAGATATTTGCCAATGCTGGTAGGAATGTAATATCAGGATAACATTCAGCACGTTCCCACTTTGAAACGCTCTGAGAAGTAATACCAAGAAGCTCGGCGACATCTTCCTGTGTAAGATTTTTAAGCAGACGATATTTTTTCAGATTTTCGGACAGGTATAACATAGACATTCTCCTTTTCTGTGTTTGGTTTGATTTAATTATACCACAGGAAAAGGAAAATTCAATAACGCATTGGTTGGTATGGATTCAACTCATTAGAGCCTTATTATTCATATGCCTTCAAATAAAGCATACTGTCAGGTGTGACGCTGCAATAAAACACGCAATATCATAATCGTCAGGATAGGAGCAGAAGTATATTCTGGACTTTTTATCGGTCGAAGAGCCGTCTCTTGTTATAAATTTAAGCATAAGCTACTCCTTTGCTGTAATATATAATAGATTATATCATAATCCTGCGGCTTTTACAATATGCGGTAGCTTTGTCGGGGCGTATTACATAAGATAAATCAAGCCGCCTTACAGTAAATTCTTTTGTGCAAATTCCCACTTGACTTTTAAGCCTCTTTACTGTATTATTATTAAGGTGTATAATTATAAGTTAATTTCATTATATATAAATATATAATCTTTTTCGGGAGGAAAGGAAATGACAGACAACAGACTTTTAATGCCCGAGCTTTTTGGTTCGGACGTATTCAGCGAGGCGGTAATGAAGACAAAGCTGCCCAAGGCAACCTTCAAGGAGCTTATGAAGGTTATCCACGGTGATGCAGAGCTTACTCTCCCCGTTGCCGAGGTCGTAGCAAGCGCTATGAAGGACTGGGCGGTAGAAAAGGGTGCTACCCATTACGCTCACTGGTTCCAGCCTATGACAGGTATTACTGCAGAAAAGCACGATAGCTTTATCTCTCCCGTAGGCGACGGCACGGCAATTATGGAGTTTTCAGGCAAGGAGCTTATAAAGGGCGAGCCTGACGCTTCCTCCTTCCCCTCAGGCGGTCTGAGAGCTACCTTTGAGGCAAGAGGTTATACAGCCTGGGATCCCACCTCCTACGCATTTATCAAGGACAATGCTCTTTACATACCCACAGCCTTTTTCTCCTATTCGGGTGAGGCTCTTGATAAAAAGACGCCTCTGCTTCGCTCTATGGAAGCGGTTTCAAAGCAGACGGTAAGAATATTACGCCTTTTCGGCAACAACGACGTCAATGCCGCTATCGCCACAGTAGGCGCAGAGCAGGAATATTTCCTTGTTGACAAGAAAAGCTATGATAAGAGAAAGGATCTTATCTTCACCGGCAGAACCCTCTTCGGTGCAGCTCCCGTAAAGGGACAGGAGCTGGAGGATCATTACTTCGGTACTATAAAGCAGAGAGTCGGAAAGTATATGGAGGATCTCGACAGACACCTCTGGGCATTAGGCGTTGCTTCCAAGACAAAGCACAACGAAGCCGCTCCCGCACAGCACGAATGTGCGCCTATATTCGAATCTGCAAACCTTGCCGCTGACCACAATCAGCTGACAATGGAGATTATGAAGAAGGTAGCCTTAGAGCACGGTATGGTGTGCCTGCTCCACGAAAAGCCCTTCCAGGGTGTAAACGGCTCAGGTAAGCACGATAACTGGTCGCTGACTACCGACGACGGTCACAATCTTTTGAACCCCGGTAAATCCCCTATGGAGAATGCACAGTTCTTGACCTTCCTTGTAGCTATCATCAAGGCGGTTGACGAATATGCAGATCTGCTCCGTGTATCCGTTTCCACAGCGGGCAACGATCACAGACTCGGCGGTAACGAAGCGCCTCCCGCTATAATTTCGATATTCCTCGGTGACGAGCTTACGGAAATAATCGACGCCATCGTTGAAAATACAGACGTACAGTCCAAGCGTTCACAGTTTGATATAGGAATTTCCAACCTTCCCAAATTCCCCAAGGATACCACTGACAGAAACAGAACCTCTCCCTTTGCCTTCACAGGCAACAAATTTGAGTTCAGAAGCGTTGGCTCATCTCTCAACATTTCCGATCCTAATATCGTTCTTAATACCATCGTTGCAGAGGCTCTTGACGAGTTTGCTACAGAGCTTGAAAAGGCAGAGGACTTCACCTCGGCACTTCACGAGCTTCTCGTAAGAACGATAAAGAAGCACAAGCGTGTAATCTTCAACGGCAACGGCTACGATGACGCCTGGGTAAAGGAAGCAACCGAGGTAAGAGGACTCCCCTGCTACCCTTCAGCAGTCGACGCTATACCTCATTTCTGCGACGAAAAGAATATAAAGCTTTTTGTAAAGCACAAGGTATTCACCGAGGTAGAGATAAAGTCAAGAACGGAAATCCAGCTTGAAAACTACTGCAAGATAATCAATATCGAGGCTCTTACCACCGTAGAAATGGCGTCAAAGGAGATTCTTCCCGCAGTTATGGAATATGAAAAGACGCTCTGCGAAACACTTTTAGCAAAGAAGAGTGCAGGAATCGGATATAACGTTGAAAGCAATCTTGCATCCAGCATCAGCGTGCTTGCCGAGGACTTAAACAACAAGATATACGAGCTTGAAGCTGTTATTATAAAGGCTCACGGCATTACAGATATTTTTGAGGCGTCAAGATGCTATCACGACGAGGTGTTTGCTACAATGCAGTCACTTCGTGCCATAGCGGATCAGCTTGAAACTATGGTAGCTGAAAAATACTGGCCCTTCCCCACTTACGAGGATCTTTTATTCAACGTATAATAAAATCACCTTCCGAAAAAATCGGAAGGTGATTCTTTTATTTATAAGGTCGTACCGCTGATGATCGTTTCTAAGCTACAAAGCTTTTCGTCTTCTTCTGTATTATATGCTCTTACTCTGAACTGATATTCAGTTGCTGAAGCAAGACCTGTCACCTTGTATTCGGTGATGGAGCTGTCGTTCACGTCTGCAATCTGTACCCACTGACCATCGATATACTGTTCAATGAGATAGCCGTCTGCAGAAGCTTCCTCCGCCCATGCAAGTCTTATTGCCCTGTCGGATCTGCTCTTGACTTTAAGCTCTGATACCGCAGAAGGATTTGTAGACTTTGTCAGCGTTTCTGTGTATGCGCTGTAAGTCTTATCGCCGTACTTTGTGATAGCATAGGATTTCATTCTGAACTGATACTCAGTTGATGGAGAAAGACCTGTTACCTTATATTCAGTAATGGTATTGTCTGTAATATCAGCAATTTCCGTCCATACGCCGTCTATCATCTGCTCGATAATATAGCCGTCTACCGTTGTGCTCTGTCTCCATGCAAGACGGATCGCAATGGAGCTTCTGCTCTTCACTCCGAAGGAAGAAACGGAAGAAGCGTTTGTATTTGCAGTAAGAGTAACTGTGTTATTGCTGTATACTATAGCTCCCGTTTCTGTTACAGAATACGCCTTCATTCTGAACTTGTATGCTGTTCCTGACTTAAGACCGGTTACCTTATAGGTGGTTGTGTCGCCGTCGTTAACGTCTGCAATCTGTACCCAACCGCTGTTTGTGTACTGTTCGATTATATAACCGTCGGCATAATCGTTCTTAGTCCAGCTAAGACGAATAGCAGTAACTGCTCTGGAGGGATTGTTGAAGCCCTGT
>JAFTVY010000045.1 GCA_017465545.1 Ruminiclostridium sp. | reverse complement strand
GTAAGGCATGGGACTGCAACTCCCTGACCCCCAGTTCAAATCTGGGTGGCGCCTCCAAACAAAAGAGCACTGCGAGAGCAGTGCTCTTTTGTTTGGAACGATGTGTTCCGTTCACCCGGAACGTGATGTACACTTCGTGCGTGATGCAGCCTTCGGCAGTGATGTGTGCTTCGCACGTGAGTATGCGGAACACGTCACTTCACTTTGCACCGTAGGTGCAATACATCACCGTGCGTCAGTACAGCATCACTTCGGCGTAGCCGATACATCACTCGTTAAAAACTATAGAATTCATACAATAGTGTAAACGGAAGCGGGGTACCACTATGGCAGAATCCAAATTGCGTGAGCTTTCAATGGAGTTTTCCGTTGAAATCATCAATCTTGTTAAATACCTTAAATCTAATCACGAATCCGTTATTGCTAATCAGATCGGCAGAAGCGGTACAAGTATCGGTGCGAATATCCACGAGGCGCAATATGCCCAAGGTAAAAAAGATTTCATTGCTAAGCTTGAAATTGCTCTCAAGGAAGCAAGCGAAACAGGCTACTGGCTTGAACTTTTACACAGAACGAACTATATCGACGGTCAGCGGTATAAAATCTTGTCAGATAGATGTACTACACTTCGTGTAATGCTGGTTTCTTCTTGCAGAACGGCAAAGGCTAATATTGATAACAAATGAGAAAATTATATACCGCCTTTAAGGGATTGCATAATACGTCCTTTCAACTCGTAAGTAAAATAAACGGAGACATACTGTTTCTGACAAATTCATTTCAAGGTTTAGAAAAGGAAATTTTATCCTTGAGCACGGGCTGTGATACGATATATATGTTTGGGATAGATAAAAATCTGAAAAACAGTATCAGGCTTGAAACTTGTGCTAGCTATAACGGAGAATTTGTTAATACTTTTTTTGATATACCATCTTTGGAAAAGATGATAAAAGATAAAGGCATAGCCTATACTGTTTCTGACAAACCGACCGCCTATTTGTGTAATGCCGCATATTATCATATGCTCAAAAAGAATAGGAATACAGTATTTATCCACATACCATCGATCGGTGGAATGGATGGCTTGTTTATGAATCAGCTTTTGAGATTGTTCCGGTAGACGTCCTTTTTTCTATTGCGAAAGCGATGGTATATCATCAAAGGTGACAAAATCGCCCTTATATCTCAATAAAACCCCCGTCTGTTAATGCAATAGTCGTATATAAGTATTAAAAGCCGCTTTTGATGTAGATGTCAAAAGTGGCTTTGCGTTGCTTGTGGTGTTGACTTTTTATGGTATACTTGTTATAATAAATTCAGTGATAAGAATTTGGAAAAACAAAATGGGATACGGATAGGTGGAATTCGTAGATGGAGAACAAGTGGAATTCTGAAAAATATTTGAAGTTTGAGAAAGAGAGAACACAGCCAGCGATTGATTTAGCCAAACGCATTGAAGGGCGAAATATGTCATCTGTTCTTGATGTTGGATGTGGTCCTGGAAACAGTTCTATTGTGATAAAGAATATATTTCCAAATGCAGATATATTGGGAATTGATTTTTCTGCTGAAATGATAGAAAAAGCAAAGAAGGATTATACGGATATAACTTTTGAGCAATGGGATGCAGATGTGTTTACAGAGGAAACTAGTCAAAAATTTGATTTGATATTCTCGAACGCTTGCCTTCAATGGCTTCCTAATCAGTTTAAGACCATCGTAAATCTTTATAGACTTTTGAATGATAATGGTATTATGGCTGTTCAGATTCCTTGCAATTTTGATGAGCCAATTCATCACCTGATTAGCAAAGTGGTTACTAATGAGAAATGGAAAAACGTTATTAAACATCAACGGAATTATACTATGAGTAGCGTTGAAGAGTACTTTAATATTATTTCTGGTTTGTCTGAGAAATTTGATATTTGGACGACTACTTACCATCATGTGCTTCCATCACATGAGGCAATTTGGTCTTGGTACGAGGGAACAGGCTTAAGACCGTATCTTTCTCAGATTGATGATTCAATGAGGGCTGAATTTAAGAAAGACATTATGGAAGAGATTGAAAAAAGTTATCCGTTACAGAAAAATGGTAAAGTTATTTTTGATTTCCCACGATTGTTTTTTATAGTTGAAAAATAATAAAGGCTAAAAAGACTCTGATGTCAATAAATTCCACTTTTTTGTGAGACGCTAAAATAACCCGTGAAGAATTTCTTCACGGGTTATGCTTCTTTATGGCTACTGCCCTTTTCCGGATGGGGGTTCTTGTATCTACTGTTTATTTTCAGACTTCTTTTCCTTCGGCAAAATGAGATTCAGTATTATTGCCAGCAGGAATACCACAGCAACACAGTTCTGTGCAAAGATTGACTGTATTATATCAGGGAAATTTTTAAATATATCAGGTACCAGCGTAAAGCCTACGCCGATACTGAGCGACAGAGAAGCTATGGTTATATTTCTTTCAGAAAAGCCGCATTTGGTCAGCATCTGAATACCGCTGACAACGATAGAGCCGAACATCATTATCGTACAGCCACCAAGCACCGCCTCCGGCAGAGTTGAAAGCACCGCACCGATAATGGGGAAGAAGCCTGCTATTATCATAACGAATGCTCCCGTTGCGATGGTAAAGCGGTTTACTACCTTGGTCATAGCTACAAGACCGATATTCTGACTGAAGGAGGTTATAGGTAAACAACCGAACAGACCGGAAATGGCACTTATAAAGCCGTCGCAGGCAAGTGAGCCTGAAATTTCCTTGTCGGTAGGCTCTCTGTCAAACACCGCACTTGCAAGAGCTGACGTATCACCGATGGTTTCGGTTGCCGAAACCAGATAGATTACCGCTACCGATATGATAGCGCCTATATCGAATCTCGGCGCTACGGGAAGCAGGGCAGGAGCAGAAACTATACCTACGCCGGAAAGCGGTGAGAAATCCACCTTGCCAAGACAGATAGCAAGGATATATCCCACTATAAGTCCGAATAAGACTGATAACTGTTTTATATGTCCCTTTGCAAAAATGTTTACAAGTATGCAGGTGACGAGGGTAACACCGCCCAGAAGCCAGTTTTCCCATGAGCCGAAATCGGTTGCACCGTTGCCGCCACCAAAGGAATTTGCGCCGACAGAAAACAGCGAGAAGCCGATAGCGGTAACAACGCAGGCGGCGACGATAGGAGAAATTATCTTCCGCCAGTATTTTGCAAACAGTCCCAGCGTTCCCTCAAAGATACCGCCCACTATGATTGCGCCCAGCATAGTTTCGTAGCCGTAATTTCCTGCTGCAACAACGCAGAAGGCGGAAACGAAGGTAAAGCTGATACCCATAACCACAGGCAGTCCGGAGCCTACTCTGAAAATCGGAAACATCTGAATCAGCGAGCCTATACCGGCAATTATCATTGCGGTCTGGATGAGTCTTGCGGTATCAGCCGCTCCGAGACCGCAGGCGCCCGCAACTATGATTACAGGAGTTATATTGGATACAAACATCGCAAGCACGTGCTGAAGCCCGTAGGGAATGGACTTTAACAGCGGTACCTTTCCGTTCAGCGTGTAGATATTATTTATCGAGCCTTTCTCACTTTTCCACTTTGCGAATTTTTCCTTCAGCTTTCCCATTATCCGTTACCTCCCTGATCCCTGAAGATAACCGTAGACGTGGAAGCGTCCATGCTTTCTACAATAGCTAAGGACTCAAGATGGTATCCTAAATTTCTTATAACCTTGCCGCCTATCTGGAAGCCCTTTTCGATTACTATGCCGATACCCTCTATAGTAGCGCCTGCATTTTCGCTGATGGAGATAAGTCCCTGCAATGCACAGCCGTTAGCAAGAAAATCGTCTATTATAAGTAAATGGTCGTCGTTATTTAAGAATTTCTGTGAGACGATAACCTGATTCTTGCAGTTGTGGGTAAAGGATTCTATTTCCGCTACGTACATATCACCGTCTATATTGACGCTTTTGGATTTCTTTGCGAATACCAGCGGTACGTTAAAATACTTTGCAACAAAGCAGGCAATGGCAATACCTGACGCTTCGATTGTAAGTACCTTTGTGATGTTCTTGTCCTTGAAACGATTGTAGAACTCCTCTCCTATCCTGTCAAGCAGCTCAATATCCATCTGATGGTTTAAAAAGCTGTCAACCTTCAGGACGTTACCTTCCTTTACAATGCCGTCCTTTAAAATACGTTCTTCAAGAAAATTCATAAAAGCCTCCGTATGTAAACTGATTTTTAATTATAAATCAATTATATAACCGAAGGTGGCAAAAGTCAATTTATTTATCGAAAATTGTCGGAAAAGAGAATAAAAAATATCCTGATTTCATAAACTATCAGCAAATTAAAGAAAGGAAAAAACAAATGATAGAACAGGATACAATAAAACTGCTTCGTGAATGCGATGCAGGAATTCAGATGGGCGTTTCTGCCATCAACGACGTACTTGATTATGCAACGGATAAGAGTCTGCGTGAAAGCCTGATTATCAGCAGAACGGCTCACAAGGGACTGGATAAGAAGCTGAGAGCAAGACTTGACAGCTTTCACGATAACGGCAAGGATCCACCAATGATGGTTAAGGGAATGTCCTATATAAAGACAAATGCAAAGCTTATGGCAGACCCTTCGGACAACACGGTAGCAGACCTTATCACAGACGGATGCAATATGGGTATAAAATCCCTTTCAAAATATCTCAATCAGTATAAGGCGGCGGATGAAGATTCTAAAAATCTTACAAAGGCGCTTATCGGGGTTGAGGAAAAGCTTGCTGATGATATGAGAGGCTATCTGTAAAATAAAATCGCTTCTGAACTATAACAGATTCAGAAGCGATAAATTTTATCTTGAAAGGAACATCGCCGCAACGATAATTGCCAGCGAGCCGATGCATATCACCCAGTTACGGGCAATGGTGCGGTCAAGCTTTTTCTGTTGCTCTTTTCTTTCCATTTCACGAAGCTCTCTTCTTGTAGGGATCTGTTTTGACATACGGCTCACCTCCTTTGATCTCTTTAATGATATAATACCATTATATCGCCGATTTGTCAATATTTTCGCTTGACATAAAGACTTCTTTATGTTAAACTTATTCTATGATATATTAAAAGCCATATACAGCAAGAGTAGGCGGAGAAAAATCTTACAGAGAGCCGTGAGGGTGGAAAGCGGCAGATAATATCCGATGAAGTGCGGCTGTATGCATTGTCAGGCTGACAGGGGGAACAAAAGTATCTCTGTCCGTTTATCCGCGTTAAGGTGTAATGAGGAAATTTCTTTTTAGAAATTTCAAATCGAAGTGGAACCGTGATTTTATCGCCTTCGTCTTTTTTGACGATGGCTATTTTTATTTTAAGGGGAATTTTATGTTCGATACGATAAAGGCAGATATAAAATCTGTAAGAGAACGAGATCCTGCGGTAAAGAGCGATTTAGAGGTTTTTTTCCTCTATCCCAGCTTCAAGGCGGTAAGAGCCTATCGCAGAGCTCATAAATGGTATCTTAAAAAGCACTATTTCATAGCAAGATGGATTTCCCAGCGTGCTTTACACAAGACGGGTATCGAAATCCATCCCGGTGCTACCATAGGCAAGGGACTTTTTATCGACCACGGTAGCGGAGTTGTTATAGGCGAAACCACCGAGATAGGCGACAACTGCACTATCTATCAGGGCGTTACCCTTGGCGGTACCGGTAAGGACACAGGCAAACGCCATCCTACCCTCGGCAATAACGTAATGGTAGGCTCAGGTGCAAGAGTTTTAGGACCTTTTAAAGTGGGAGATAACTCCAAGATTGCCGCCAATGCGGTGGTGCTCAGCGAGGTGCCGCCGAACTGTACAGCGGTGGGTGTTCCTGCAAGAATAGTAAAAAGGGATGGTCAGAAGGTGGAAAATTACGACCTTGACCAGATTCACATCCCAGACCCCGTATCCCAGGCGCTTTGCAGTATGCTTGGCAAGATTGAAAAACTGCAGGCGCAGGTTGACGAGCTGAAAAAACAAAATCAAGATAAAACCGAATGACAGAAAGGAAAGAAGATAATGTATATCTACAACACATTAACAAGAAAAAAGGAAGAATTCATCCCCAACGTGGAGGGCAAGGTGAATATGTACACCTGCGGACCTACCGTATATCACTATGCACATATCGGTAATCTCCGTAGCTATATTATGGAGGACGTTCTTGAAAAGTATATGCGCTATACGGGACTTGACGTAAAGCGTGTAATGAATATCACAGACGTAGGACACCTGACCAGCGACGGCGATACCGGTGACGATAAGATGCTTAAGGGCGCAAAGCGTGAGCATAAGACGGTTATGGAGATCGCAAAGTTCTATACAGACGCTTTCTTCGCTGACTGCAAAAAGCTCAATATCAAGACTCCCGACGTGGTAGAGCCTGCAACGGGCTGTATCGACGACTTTATAAAGGTTATAGAGTCCCTTATCGAAAAGGGCTTTGCTTACGAAGCAGGTGGAAATATCTATTTCGATACCTCAAAGCTTGAAAAATATTACGTATTCAACGATTTCAAGGAAGAAGACCTTGCAGTAGGCGTCCGTGAAGGCGTTGAAGAGGACGAAAACAAGCGCAACAAGGCAGACTTTGTTCTCTGGTTTACAAAGTCCAAGTTTGACGATCAGGAGCTTAAATGGGATAGCCCCTGGGGTATCGGTTACCCCGGCTGGCATATCGAATGCAGCTGTATCAGTATGAAGCATTTAGGCGAATATCTTGATATCCATTGCGGTGGTATTGATAACGCCTTCCCTCATCACACAAACGAAATCGCTCAGAGCGAAGCATATATCGGTCATAAGTGGTGCAACTACTGGTTCCACGTACTGCACCTCAATACAAACAGCGGCAAAATGAGTAAGTCCAGCGGTGAATTCTTAACCGTATCCCTGCTTGAAAGCAAGGGCTATAACCCCCTTGTCTACAGATTCTTCTGCCTGCAGTCCCACTACAGAAAATCCCTCGTATTCACCTACGAAAACCTCGACAATGCCGCAGTAGCCTTCAATAAGCTTATCGCAAAGATTGCCGCATTACAGTCACAGCCTCAGGGAGAGGTTGATAAGGCGAAGTTTGACGAGCTTAAGGCAGGCTTTGTAACGGCAATGGATAACGATATAAACACATCTCTTGGTATCACCGCACTTTACGACGTATTAAAGGCAGATACAACACCTGCAACAAAGCTTGCTCTTATCGATGATTTTGACAAGGTGTTTTCTCTTTCACTTCTTGAAACTGCAAAGAACAGCGCTGTAAAGCAGGAAAGCGAAGCGGAAGAATTACCCGCAGAAATCCTTGCTCTTGCAGAGGAAAGAAAGCAGGCAAGAAAGGATAAGAATTTCGCTCTTGCCGATGAGCTTCGTGACAAGATAGTAGCAATGGGCTACACGGTTGAAGAAACAAGACAGGGAACTGTTATAAAGAAGGCGTAAACGGAGAAAGGATTCAGTAAAATGAAAAAGCTTATTTCCTGCATCCTTGTATTATCCCTTGCGTTTGTAATTTCACTTGTGACAGCTTGTGAGCAGAAGCCCGAAATAAAGGAATATAAAGGCGAAGTGATAGAGCTTTCCGAGTATGAAGGAAATTACAGTATACTTGTAAAGGTCAGCAAGGAGGATTTCTCCGACGATCAGCTTACAATAGGACTAAACTCCGATATGGAGCTTGTAGATTCAAAGGGCGAAGCGCTGACGCCTGATAAATTTGTCAGAGACAGTAAGATAACCTTTTACACTTCAGGCGAATTACTGCTCAGCTATCCGCCAATACTGAACGGTACTACAAAGGTAGTGCTGGAAGAATAACAGAATAAAAACGTAAACCTCCCGAAAAATCGGGAGGTTTTTTGATGGGAAGAGTAGTTTGGGGTTCAGGGTGGGGAGGTGTTGATATAGCTTTGTTGTTCATGTTAAATTTCCTCCGCTAAAATATAATACGATATAGCAAAATGCGGATCGGTTATACAGCCATTGCTTATATTGTACACTCTTTCCTGCGGCAAGTCAACATAAGGCTTACGTTTATCAGTTTGTAATTCGCATCTCACAAAAGCGGTCTTTTTCTGCCCGAAGAGGTGAAATGCTGATTCTGAAGGTCTGGTCTGACGAATATTACAGAGAGTTATTACGGGGTTTCGAAAATGCTTCGTGCAGAAAAATATCAGAGGAAGGTTATCAAAAAAAGAAAGGGTTGACCGCTTTCGGGATGCCGTGAAGATTGCTCTTCACAATATACAACGTAATTGGCAACGGTTTTGTTAGATGGATTTTAAAAATTTTTTTCAAATCGTGATTTTGTACAATATTACCGTGCAATAATTGTACAGAGTGCCGTATTGTTTTCTCTTTTTGTTGCTGATACTGTATTATTCCTAAAATGAATATCGATATATAAAATAAATATATGAATTTTTGCATTTCGTCATAATGTTTAATAAATCCTGTCGAATTTACCCTGTAAATCGTTAATTTTTCATTGTTTTACACTATTGACTATTAAGGAAAGTTGTGGTATCATTATATAATGTATCATAATGGATTGATATGCGTTTATGCATATCTGAGGAGCATATCCTCACGTTGCTTAAAGCGGCGTAAAACCCGTTTGTACAGCGGAATCCAAGGCAAAATCCAGCGGATTTTTATGATTTAAATTTTTAAGGAGTGGTAAAACCAATGGTGAATGTCAAGAAGGTAAATCTTGGTAGAAATACCCGTATGAGCTTTTCACACATCGATGAAGTAAGGGAAATGCCCAACCTTATCGAGATTCAGAAGGACTCATACCAGTGGTTTCTGGACGAAGGTATCAAGGAAGTATTCAAGGATGTTTCCTCTATTACCGACGCCAACGGCAAGCTTGTACTGACCTTTGTTGATTACAGAATCGACGATAACCCCAAGTACACGATTGAAGAATGTAAGGAAAGAGACGTAACCTATGCGGCACCTTTAAGAGTAAGGGCTCAGCTTCGCAACACCGAGACGGGTGAGGTTATGGAAAACGAGATATTTATGGGTGATTTCCCTCTGATGACCGATAGCGGTACCTTCGTTATCAACGGTGCAGAGCGTGTAATCGTATCTCAGCTCGTTCGTTCTCCCGGCGTTTATTACGATTTTGATTATGACAAGACAGGTAAGAAGCTGTTCAAGTCCACAGTTATTCCTAACCGTGGTGCATGGCTCGAATACGAAATGGATCCCAACGATGTTTTCTACGTTCGTATCGACAAGAACAGAAAGATTCCTGCAACCACTCTTATCCGTGCTCTCGGCGTCAACACAGACGACGATCTTATCGATTTATTCGGTGAGGATCCCCGTATCGTTCAGACAATAACCGAGAAGGACACAACTAAGAACACAGAAGAGGCTTTACTTGAAGTCTACAGAAAGTTAAGACCCGGCGAGCCTCCTACGGTAGAATCTGCACAGAGCCACCTTGACGCACTCTTCTTTGATGCAAAGAGATACGATTTGGCAAGATTCGGCCGTTATAAGTATAATAAGAAGTTAGGCGTTGCATCAAGAATTGCAGGCTATAAGACAGTAAACCCCATCGTAAGCCCCTTAACAGGTGAGATCCTTGCCGACGAAGGCGAATACATCACCTTTGAAAAGGCAGAAGCTATCGAGCAGGCAGGCGTTATGGAGTGCGTTGTAGTTTCTACTGAAGGTAAGGAAGTCAAGGTACTCGGTAATGGTATGGTTGATATTGCAGGTTACATTCCTTCAACTATCGACGCAGAAGCTCTCGGTGTAAACGAAAAGGTTTCCTTCAAGGTGCTTGCTGAGATTCTTGAAAAGTGCGGCAACGATGAAGAAGCGCTTACAGAAGCTATCAGAGAAAATGCTGACAGACTTGTTCCCAAGCATATCACCCTTGACGATATCTTCGCTACAGTAAGCTACTTTATCAACCTTTGCGAAGGCGTTGGTACGGTTGATGATATCGACCACTTAGGTAACAGACGTATCCGTTCCGTAGGTGAGCTGCTTCAGAACCAGTTCAGAATCGGTTTCGCAAGAATGGAAAGAGTTATCCGTGAAAGAATGGGTCTTCAGGCTCAGGAATCCGATACCATCTCTCCCAACTCCCTTATAAATATCCGTCCCGTTGTGGCAGCAATCAGAGAATTCTTCGGTTCTTCTCCTCTGTCACAGTTCATGGATCAGAATAACCCTCTTGCAGAGCTTACACATAAGAGAAGACTTTCTGCACTCGGCCCCGGCGGTCTTTCCCGTGACCGTGCAGGCTTCGAGGTTCGTGACGTACACTATTCACACTACGGCAGAATGTGTCCTATCGAAACCCCTGAAGGTCCTAACATCGGTCTTATCTCTTATCTTGCATCCTTTGCAAAGATCAACAAGTACGGCTTTATCGAAGCTCCCTACCGCAAGGTGGACAAGGAGACAGGCGTTGTCCTTGACGAAGTTGTATATATGACTGCTGACGTTGAAGATAACTACGTTGTAGCTCAGGCTAACGAGCCCCTCGACGAAAACAGCAGATTTGCAAGAAAGCGTGTAAACGCACGTTACCGTGAAGAAATCCTCGAAGTTGACCGTGACAGAGTTGACTATATGGATATTTCACCTAAGATGGTAGTATCCGTTGCTACAGCAATGATCCCCTTCCTTGAAAACGACGACGCAAACCGTGCTCTTATGGGTGCGAACATGCAGCGTCAGGCAGTACCTCTGATGGTAACCCAGAATCCTATGGTAGGTACAGGTATGGAATACAAGGCGGCTGTTGACTCAGGTGCCGTTGTACTTGCAAAGCAGGATGGTACGGTAACAAAGGTAAGCGCTGACGAAATCGTTGTAACAGATGATTACGGTCAGGAATATCCCTACAAGCTCATCAAGTTCAAGCGTTCCAACCAGGGAACCTGCGTAAACCAGAAGCCTGCGGTTGCAAAGGGTATGACTGTCAAGAAGGGCGACGTTCTCGCTGACGGTCCTGCTACAAGCCAGGGTGAAATCTCCCTCGGTAAGAATGCGCTTATCGGCTTTATGACATGGGAAGGCTACAACTACGAGGACGCCGTTCTCATCAACGAAAAGCTTGTTTATAACGACGTATTCACGTCAATTCATATAGAAGAATACGAACTCGAATGCCGTGATACAAAGCTCGGTCCCGAAGAGATTACAAGAGACATCCCCAACCTCGGTGAAGAAGCTCTCAAGGATCTCGACGACAGAGGTATCATCCGTATCGGTGCTGAGGTTCATTCAGGTGATATTCTTGTAGGTAAGGTTACACCCAAGGGCGAAACCGAGCTTACTGCAGAAGAAAGACTCCTGCGTGCGATCTTCGGTGAAAAGGCAAGAGAGGTAAGAGACAATTCTCTCCGTGTTCCTCACGGCGAAAGCGGTATAATCGTAGACGTAAAGGTATTTACAAGACACAACTGCACAGAGCTTTCTCCCGGTGTAAATATGGTAGTAAGATGCTATATCGCACAGAAGAGAAAGATTTCTGTCGGCGATAAGATGGCGGGCCGTCACGGTAACAAGGGTGTCGTTTCCCGTATCTTAAAGCAGGAGGATATGCCCTATTTACCCGATGGTACTCCTCTGGATATCGTTCTTAACCCCCTCGGCGTACCTTCACGTATGAACATCGGTCAGGTGCTCGAAGTACACTTAGGCTTCGCTTGTAAGGCTCTTGACTGGCATATAATGACACCTGTATTCGATGATGCTCACGAATCAGATATCCGTGACTGCTTTGCAAAGGCAGAGGCGGAAAGAGCAAACTACAAGGACAAGGACACAGCAAAGATTGACTTCTCAAGAATTCCTATGAATCCTGACGCCAAGACAGTTCTTATCGATGGTAGAACAGGTGAAAAGTTTGATAGTCCCGTAACCGTAGGTTATATGTACTACCTCAAGCTTCACCACCTCGTTGACGATAAGATTCACGCCCGTTCAACAGGTCCTTACTCACTGGTAACACAGCAGCCTCTCGGCGGTAAGGCACAGTTCGGTGGTCAGCGTTTCGGTGAAATGGAAGTTTGGGCTCTTGAAGCTTACGGCGCTGCCTATACACTTCAGGAAATCCTTACTGTAAAGTCCGACGATATTGTAGGTCGTGTAAAGACTTACGAAGCTATTGTAAAGGGCGATCCCGTTCCTAAGGCAGGCGTTCCTGAGAGCTTCAAGGTTCTTATCAAGGAGCTTCAGTCTCTCGGTCTCGATATTAAGGTACTTGACGATGAAAAGAATGAAATCGACCTCAAGCAGACCTTTGACGATGATGATGAGGTTGGCGCAATTTCAGGCGATGACACATTTGATTATGTTGCCGATGAAGAATCCATGGATGACTCATTCATCACAAAGGATATCGACGATGACAGCGAATTCTATGCAGACAAGGACGATGAGGACGACGATTATTTCGATCTCGGCGGCCTTGACGAAGACAGCGATGCAGACGATTACGATGAATAATCGTAATCCTGCAAAGCCCGGTTAGTTTAAGATATTAAGAAACTACAAATTTATAAAGAATAGAGGTCTGTAAATTGGCATTTAATACTTTTGACTCAATGATGATCGGTCTTGCGTCACCCGAAAAGATCCGTGAGTGGAGCTACGGTGTCGTAGAACGCCCCGAAACCATCAACTACCGTACACAGAAGCCTGAAAAGGGCGGTCTGTTCTGCGAAAAGATATTCGGACCCCAGAAGGACTGGGAATGCTCCTGCGGTAAGTACAAAAGAATCCGCTTTAAGGGTAAGGTATGTGAGCGTTGCGGCGTTGAAGTAACACGCAACAAGGTAAGAAGAGAGCGTATGGGACATATCGAGCTCGCCGCTCCCGTTTCTCACATCTGGTACTTCAAGGGTACTCCGAGCCGTATCGGACAGATGCTTGACATCTCTCCCAAGAGACTTGAAGAAGTTTTATATTTCACAAAGTATATAGTAGTAGATCCCGGCGATACAAGCCTTACAAAGGGTCAGCTCCTTACAGAAAAGGAATACGCTGATATGAGAGAGCGTTACGAGGACGACTTCAGAGCTGAAATGGGCGCTGAAGCTATCCAGGAAATGCTCGCTGAGATCGATCTTGACAAGCTTTCCGAAGAGCTGAAGTCAGAGCTTCAGGAAACACAGCAGGGACAGAAGCGCGTAAAGCTCTTAAAGAGACTTGACGTTGTAGAAGCCTTCAGACAGAGTGGTAACCGCCCTGAATGGATGATTCTTAACGCTATCCCCGTAATTCCCCCCGATATCCGTCCTATGGTAATGCTGGATGGTGGCCGTTTCGCTACCTCCGACCTTAACGATCTTTACCGCAGGGTTATCAACAGAAACAACCGTCTTATGAAGATGAAGGAGCTTCACGCACCTGAAATCATCGTAAGAAACGAAAAGAGAATGTTACAGGAAGCTGTTGACGCTCTTATCGATAACGGCAGACACGGCAGAGCCGTAACAGGACCTTCAAACCGTCCTTTAAAGTCTCTGTCCGATATGCTCAAGGGTAAGCAGGGACGTTTCCGTCAGAACCTTCTCGGTAAGCGTGTTGACTACTCAGGACGTTCCGTTATCGTAGTAGGCCCCGATCTCAAGATGGATCAGTGCGGTCTGCCTAAGGAAATGGCAATCGAACTCTTCAAGCCCTTTGTAATGAAGGTACTTGTTGAAAGAAACGTAGCAAACAATATCAGAAACGCAAGAAAGATGATCGAGCAGGCTAAGGATCCCGTTGTATGGGATATCCTTGAAGAAGTTATCAAGGATCACGCAGTTCTTCTGAATCGTGCGCCTACACTTCACAGACTCGGTATCCAGGCATTCTCTCCCGTACTCGTTGAGGGACGTGCTATCAAGCTTCACCCCCTCGTATGTACAGCCTTCAACGCTGACTTCGACGGTGACCAGATGGCGGTACACCTTCCTCTTTCCGTTGAGGCACAGGACGAAGCAAAGAACCTTATGCTTGCGGCAAAGAACCTGTTAAAGCCTTCAGACGGACGCCCGGTAACCGTTCCTACACAGGACATGGTACTCGGTTCATACTATCTTACTATTGATAAGCAGGGTGAAAAGGGCGAAGGCAAGGTATTCCGTGACTTCAACGAAGCTATTATGGCGTATAACGAGGGTGATATCACAATCCACTCAAAGATCAAGGTAAGAGTATCCAAGGACGTAGGAGCAGAACGCCCCGAAACCGCTCTTATCGAAACCACTGTAGGACGTATCATCTTCAATGAGCACATTCCTCAGGATTTAGGCTTTGTTGACAGAAACAACCCTGAAACAAAGTTCAATCTTGAAATCGGTTTCAAGGTAAAGAAAAAGCAGCTCGGTGAAATCATCGACAGATGCCTCAAGGTACACGGTACACCTATGACTGCACAGGTGCTGGATAAGATTAAGGCACTGGGCTTCAAGTATTCTACAAAGGCGGCTATAACGGTTGCTGTATGCGATGCGGTAATTCCTGAAGAAAAGAAGGCAATTCTCGCAGCGGCAGATGAAGAGGTACTTGAAATCAACGATTACTACGAAAACGGCTTTATCTCCAACCAGGAAAGAAAGTCAGCCGTAATCGAAGTCTGGAACAAGGCAACATCCGACGTTACCAAGGCTCTTACAGACGGTCTTGACAACTACAACCCCATTTATATGATGGCTGACTCAGGAGCCCGTGGTAGTACAAACCAGATAAGACAGCTCGCAGGTATGCGTGGTCTTATCGCCAACACATCAGGTGAAACAATCGAAATCCCCATCAGAGCTAACTACCGTGAAGGTCTTAACATTCTCGAATACTTCATTTCTTCAAGAGGTGCGAGAAAGGGCCTTGCCGATACAGCGCTCCGTACAGCCGACTCAGGTTACCTTACAAGACGTCTTGTTGACGTATCTCAGGAGGTTATCATCCGTAGCGACGACTGTGGAACAACTGATGGTATTGAAATTTACGAAATCCGTGAAGGCAAGGAAGTTATCGAAAAGCTTGCAGAACGTCTCGTAGGCAGATACCTTGTTGAAGACTTCTGCGACGAAAACGGCAACGTACTTGTTTCCAAGGATAAGCTGATGACAGAATCAGACGCTAATATAATAGTAGAGTCAGGTACACAGACGATCAAGATCCGTTCCGTTCTTACCTGTCAGGCTCATCAGGGCGTATGTGCAAAGTGCTACGGTTCATCCCTTGCAACAGGCAAGACCATCACAATGGGTGAGGCTGTAGGTATCATTGCGGCACAGTCCATCGGTGAACCCGGTACACAGCTTACAATGAGAACCTTCCACACAGGTGGTATCGCTAACGCAGAAGATATCACACAGGGTCTTCCCCGTGTAGAAGAACTCTTTGAATCCCGTCGACCCAAGCTTGTTGCAATCATGGCTAAGGACAGCGGTAAGTGCAGAATCGACGAAATCAAGAAGACAAAGCACGTAATAATCACCTCTGATGATGGTGAAGAACACTTCTATCCCATCCCCTTCGGTTACAAGCTGAAGGTTGACGACGGCGTATACGTAAAGGCTGGCGACTCCCTTACAGAAGGTAGCGTAAACCCCCACGACGTACTCGAAGTAAAGGGTAAGGAAGCAGTTCAGAACTACATCATCACAGAAGTTCAGAAGACCTACCGTTTACAGGGTGTTGATATCAACGATAAGCATATCGAGGTTATCGTACGCCAGATGATGAGAAAGGTAAGAATAACCAACCCCGGCAGCAGCTATCTGCTCCCCGGTTCAGTTATCGACAAGAGCGAGCTTGCAGGCATCATAGATTCACTTGAAGCACGCAGAGCCGCAGGTGAACAGATTGAGGACGTAGAATACGCACCCGTTCTGCTCGGTATCACAAAGGCTTCTCTTGCTACCGACAGCTTCCTTTCAGCGGCATCCTTCCAGGAAACAACAAGAGTTCTTACAGATGCGGCTATCCACGGCAAGGTTGATCCTCTGCTCGGTCTTAAGGAAAACGTTATTATCGGTAAGCTTATTCCTGCAGGTACAGGCCTTGAAGCTCTTGAAAGAGAGAGAGAAGAGGCAGCTGCAGAGCTTGCAAAGGAAGAAGCAGATGGTCAGACAGAAGCTGACAATATTGCAACAGAAGAATAATTGTGATATTGCACAAATCTGATATTTAAAGTTCGTGAAAAGTGGTAATTGATACAAAGTTTTTCGAGAATCCCGAAAAACCTTGACAATTACCGCTTTTTTGTATATAATTTAGAATTGTGTGCAGAATATTTTACTGTAGGTAAAGTATTCTCAGACAAAAAATTACATTATTTTAATAAGGAGGTGTAACGATTGCCAACCTTTAACCAGCTCGTTCGTAAGGGCAGAGCAGTTGCAGCAAGAAAGTCCAAGGCTCCTGCACTCCAGAAGACCATGAACACTCTTAAGAAGGAAACAGTTGATATGTCTTCTCCCCAGAAGAGAGGCGTTTGCACAGCTGTACGTACTGCTACTCCCAAGAAGCCTAACTCTGCTATGAGAAAGATCGCCAGAGTAAGACTTTCTAACGGCTACGAAGTAACTGCATATATCCCCGGTATCGGTCACAAACTGCAGGAACACAGCGTAGTATTAATTCGTGGCGGCCGTGTTAAGGATCTCCCCGGTGTGCGTTATCACATCATCCGCGGTACTCTCGACGCTCAGGGCGTTGACGGTAGAATGCAGAGCAGATCCAAGTACGGAGCAAAGCGTCCTAAGGCTGGTGCGAAGAAGTAATTAAACCGAAAATAGCCACTTTTGTGGAGTAATATATATATAGTATTACCTCTGCAATTGGACGGCGGGAGTTTATTGCTTTCGAGTACCTATGATTTTCATTATTTATGAAGGAGGGAAGTAAAGTGCCAAGAAGAGGTAACGTTCCTAAGCGTGATGTTCTGCCCGATCCTATGTATGGTTCAGAGCTCGTAACAAGACTCGTTAACAACATCATGCTCGATGGCAAGAAGGGTGTAGCCCAGAAGATAGTTTACGGTGCATTTGAAATCGTAGCTGAAAAGACAGGTAAGGGTGCGCTCGAAGCTTTTGAAGAAGCTATGGAAAACATTATGCCTCAGTTAGAGGTAAAGGCTCGTCGTGTCGGCGGTGCCACATATCAGGTTCCTATGGAAGTTCGTCCTGACAGAAGAAGAACTTTAGGTCTGAGATGGATTACTCTGTACTCAAGACAGAGAAATGAAAAGACAATGAAAGAAAGACTTGCAAACGAAATCCTTGACGCATTAAACGGTCAGGGTGGCGCATGCAAGAAGCGTGACGATACACACAGAATGGCTGAAGCTAACAGAGCTTTCGCTCATTACAAGTGGTAATCAGTAGAACGGAGGAAATATGGCAAGAGACGTAACTCTCGAAATGACCCGTAATATTGGTATCATGGCTCACATTGACGCAGGTAAGACAACTACTACTGAGCGTATTCTGTTCTACACAGGTGTAAATCACAAGCTCGGTGAGACACACGATGGCTCTGCAACAATGGACTGGATGGAACAGGAGCAGGAGAGAGGTATTACAATTACTTCCGCTGCTACAACTGCCTTCTGGAAGAAGCACAGAATCAATATTATCGACACTCCCGGTCACGTTGACTTCACAGTAGAAGTTGAACGTTCACTGAGAGTACTTGACGGTTCAGTTACTGTATTCTGTGCAAAGGGTGGTGTTGAACCCCAGTCAGAAACAGTATGGCGTCAGGCTGATAAATACAGAGTACCCAGAATGGCTTATGTAAATAAGATGGATATTATGGGTGCTGACTTCTATAACGTAGTAAATATGATGAAGGACAGACTTAAGTGTAATGCTGTTCCGATTCAGCTTCCTATCGGTGCCGAGGATACATTCAGAGGCATTATCGACCTTCTTGAAATGAAGGCTGACGTATACTATGATGATCTCGGTAAGGATATGCGTGTAGAAGATATCCCTGCTGATATGGCAGAGATCGCTCAGAAGTACCACGATGAACTCATCGAGGCAGTTGCTGAGCAGGACGAGGAACTTATGAACAAGTACCTCGAAGGTGAAGAAATCACTGTAGAAGAAATCAAGACAGTATTAAGAAAGGCTACAATCGACAACGCAATCGTTCCCGTAGTATGTGGTACATCCTACAGAAACAAGGGCGTTCAGAAGCTCCTTGACGCTGTTATTGACTATATGCCTTCTCCTCTCGACATCCCCGCTATCAAGGGTACAGACCCTGATACAGATGAAGAAGTTGAGAGATGCGCAGGCGACGATCAGCCCTTCTCAGCTCTCGCATTCAAGATTGCAACAGACCCCTTCGTTGGTAAGCTCTGCTTCTTCAGAGTTTATTCCGGTACAGTTGCTGCAGGTGCAAGCGTTCTTAACGCTACAAAGGGTAAGAAGGAACGTATGGGACGTATTCTTCAGATGCACGCTAACCACAGAGCAGACCTCGAAGTTTGCTACTGCGGTGATATCGCTGCTGCTGTTGGTGTTAAGAACACAACAACAGGTGATACACTCTGCGATGAAGATCATCCCGTAATCTTAGAGTCTATGGAATTCCCTGATCCCGTTATCGACCTCGCTATCGAGCCCAAGACAAAGGCAGGTCAGGAAAAGATGGCTCTCGCTTTAGCAAAGCTTGCTGAAGAAGACCCCACATTCAAGACTTATACAAATGAGGAAACAGGCCAGACAATCATCGCTGGTATGGGTGAGCTTCACCTCGAAATCATCGTTGACAGACTTCTCCGTGAATTCAAGGTAGAAGCAAACGTTGGTGCTCCTCAGGTTGCATACAAGGAAACAATCACAACAGCTACAGAGCAGGATACAAAGTACGCTCGTCAGTCCGGCGGTAAGGGTCAGTACGGTCACGTTAAGATCCGTGTAACTCCTAACGAATCCGGTAAGGGCTACGAATTCGTCAACAGCGTTGTTGGTGGTTCTATTCCTAAGGAATATATCCCTGCAGTTGACGCTGGTATCCAGGGCGCACTCGAAAGCGGTGTTCTCGCAGGCTACCAGACTGTAGACGTTAAGGTTGAGCTTTATGATGGTTCTTACCACGAAGTTGACTCTTCTGAAATGGCGTTCAAGATTGCCGGTTCTATGGCTATCAAGGAAGCCTGCAGAAAGGCTAACCCCGTTATCTTAGAGCCTATCATGAAGGTTGTAGTTATCGTTCCCGAAGAATACATGGGCGACGTTATCGGTGACTTAAGCTCAAGACGTGGTGAAATCCAGGGTATGGAAGACAGAAACGGTGTTAAGCAGATCAATGCTCACGTTCCTCTGTCCGAAATGTTCGGCTACTCCAATGACCTTCGTTCCAAGACACAGGGTCGTGGTCAGTACGTAATGGAACCCCACAGCTATATTCAGGTTCCCAAGTCTATTGCAGACGGCATTATCAGCAAGAGAGCAAAGGCTTAATTAAATTTTTTAATAAAAGTAGCAAAAACTACTTGAAATTATTCAGATTTTCTGATACAATAATAGTGTATTTAAATACACAAATTTCTAAGGAGGAATATTCCAATGGCAAAAGCAAAATTTGAACGTACCAAGCCCCATGTAAACATTGGTACAATTGGTCACGTTGACCATGGTAAGACAACAACAACAGCTGCTATCACAAAGTACCTCGCTATGAAGGGACAGGCTCAGTTCGAAGCTTACGATATGATCGATAAGGCTCCCGAAGAAAGAGAACGTGGTATCACAATCAACACAGCTCACGTTGAGTACGAAACAGACGCTCGTCACTATGCTCACGTTGACTGCCCCGGCCACGCTGACTACATCAAGAACATGATCACTGGTGCTGCTCAGATGGACGGCGCTATCCTCGTAGTTGCTGGTACAGACGGCCCTATGGCTCAGACTAAGGAGCACATCCTTCTCGCTCACCAGGTAGGCGTTCCTGCTATGGTAGTATTTATCAACAAGTGCGACGACGTTGATGACAGCGAACTTCTCGACCTCGTTGAAATGGACATCCGTGATGTTCTTTCTCAGAACGACTTCCCTGGCGATGATATCCCCGTAATACGTGGTTCTGCTAAGGTTGCTCTTGATAGCACAAGCCAGGATCCTAACGCTCCTGAATACGCTTGCATCAAGGAACTTATGGATGCAGTAGACAGCTACATTCCTACTCCTGACCGTAAGGCTGATATGCCCTTCCTTATGCCTGTCGAAGATACAATGACAATCACAGGTCGTGATACAGTTGCTACAGGTAGAGTAGAACGTGGTATTCTTAAGCTCAACGATACAGTTGAAATCACAGGTCTTACAGATGAACCCAAGTCAACAGTTGTTACTGGTATCGAAATGTTCCGTAAGCTCCTCGACTACGCTGAAGCAGGCGATAACATCGGTGCTCTTCTCCGTGGTGTTCAGAGAAGCGAAATCGAACGTGGTCAGGTTCTTTGCAAGCCCGGCTCTATCAACCCCCACAAGAAGTTCTCTGGTCAGGTTTACGTATTAAAGAAGGAAGAAGGCGGTCGTCACACACCTTTCTTCTCTAACTACAGACCCCAGTTCTTCTTCAGAACAACAGACGTTACAGGCGTTATCACACTTCCTGCTGACAAGGAAATGTGCATCCCTGGCGATAACGTAACAATGGACGTTGAACTCATCACTCCTATCGCTATCGAAGAAGGTCTTCGTTTCGCTATCCGTGAAGGTGGTAGAACAGTAGGTTCCGGCGTTGTAACAAAGGTTAACGACTAATTATTAACACCTTATATAAGGCAATATCCGCTTTAACGAGCGGATATTGTTTTTATATTTCTTGAAAGGAGATTTCGTATGCATTTGCCTGAAAACATCGTGTATATAACAGACAAGCTCGCTGAAAATGGCTATGAAGCATTTGTTGTGGGCGGATGTGTACGTGATTATCTTCTGGGGCAGTGTCCAAAGGATTATGATGTAACCACATCTGCATTGCCCGAGCAGATAATTGAATGCTTCAAGGGTGAAAGACTTCTCACAAACGGACTAAAGCACGGCACCGTGACCGTGATAAAGGATGATATCCCCATAGAAATAACCACCTACCGTATAGACGGTGATTATAAAGATCACCGCCATCCCGAAAAGGTGGAGTTTACCTCCTCCCTTAAGGAAGATTTATCCCGCAGAGATTTTACCATCAATGCGATGGCGTATTCTGAAAAAACGGGCGTGGTCGATTATTTCGGTGGTCAGGACGATCTTAAAAACGGCATTATAAGAGCTGTTGGGAATCCCTACAAGCGCTTTGACGAGGATGCTTTAAGAATTTTAAGGGCGCTCCGCTTTTCATCCCGTTTTGGTTTTGAAATAGAACGGAATACCTCTGATGCGATTCACAGACTACGCTACCTACTTGAACGGATATCGGTAGAAAGAATACAGACGGAGCTTTGCGGCATACTGCTCGGTAATTGCTATGACGTGCTTTATAACTATCCGGACGTTATCTGCGAGATAATACCCGAGCTTCGCCCGTCTATAGGCTTTTTACAGTACACAAAATATCATAACAGAACTGTCTATCGTCACACAATAAAAGCAACGGCAGAAAGCGACTGCGATATTATCAGCAGACTGACTATGCTGCTCCACGATGTAGGCAAGCCCGACAGCTTTTATATGGAGGATGGAAGGGGACGTTTCAAAGGTCACGCTCTTATCAGCAGGGATATTTCCGAAAAGGTGCTGAAGCGGCTTAAATTCAGCAATAAAATTACCGAAGAGGTATTATTCCTGATAGAAAATCACAGCATAAAAATGAACGATACGGATAAATATATAAAAAAGGCTGTGGTAAGATACGGCGAGGAGCGGTTTTTAAAGCTCATCGATATTCATATTTTCGATAACCTCGGAAAAGCAGAAATGTGCCTTTGGGAGAATGACTTTTTCCGCAGTATCGCACAGCATACAAGAGAGTATCTCGACAGTCAGCCTGCGCTCACCCTGAAGTCGCTGAAGGTCAACGGCAACGATATGATGGCTCTCGGTTTTTCAGGTGCTGATATAGGCAAGGCTCTGAATTTTCTTATGGATGCGGTTATAGACGAGCATTGTAAGAATGAAAAGGATAAGCTTATCGAATACCTGAAAAGGAACAGAAAGAACGTAAAGTAAGGAAGGATAACAATATGGCATCAACAGATATAGGAATTGATTTAGGTACAGCGAATATAATTATTACCCTCGGAAATAAGGGTATTGTCGTAAACGAACCATCGGTAGTGGCTTACGACAAGAAAAAGCAATGCGTACTTGCAGTAGGTGACGAGGCATATAAAATGTTGGGTAGAACTCCCGAATACATCGTTGCAGTCAAGCCTTTAAAGGATGGCGTTGTTTCTGATAACGAAATGACGGAGGCTATGCTCATCGCCTTTATCAAAAAGGTAATCGGCAGAATAGTAAAGCCGAGAATCATCCTCTGTGTACCTTCATCGGTTACAGATGTGGAAAGACGAGCCGTTGTAGAGGCGGCATTATCCGCAGGTGCAAGAAAGGTATATCTTATAGAAGAGCCTATTGCGGCGCTTATCGGAGCGGGAGTCGATATTTCAAAGCCCAACGGCACTATGGTAGTGGACATTGGCGGCGGTACCGTTGATATTGCGGTAGTTTCCTTCAACGGTATTGTAAAGAGCGCATCCCTGAAGCTGGCAGGCAACAGATTCGACTCTGCTATAGTAAAGGGTGTTACCCAGAAATATAAAATACTTATCGGTGAAAAGACCGCAGAAAACGCAAAGAAGGAAATTGCAAACGTATTCGAGCCTACAGGCAAGAAGATAGTAGTCAAGGGCAGACATCTCATCAAGGGACTTCCCGAAAGCGTTGAGATAAGTGATAAGGATATCTATGACTTCCTGATTGACGAGGTTACGGAAATCGTTGATAAAATAAAGGGTGTATTTGAACAGACTCCCCCTGAGCTTGTGGGTGATATTCTTACAAGCGGTATTATCCTGACCGGCGGCGGTGCATTGTTAAAGGGACTCCCCGAGCTTATATCAAAGACGTTGGGCGCACCCTGTTACGTTGCAGATGATCCTATCGAATGTGTAGCCAAGGGCGTACAGAAGGCATTCAAGCACGCCGACGAGCTTTTGGATGGTTTTGAGAAGATCTCACTTTACAGATATAAATAATATAAATAAAAGAAAAGCTGAAATGCGGATGCATTTCAGCTTTTTAATATATCTCTTGTTCAAGATTTTTAAACAGGTCACAATCGAAAAATTCTATAACTGTCATCTGTAGCCCGTCACATAATTTTTTAATGGTGACGATACCTATATTCTTTGCTTTTTTATTTACTATATCATTAACGGTTGACTGGGTTACTGCGGATATGGTGCATAGCTTGTTTACTGTTATATCACGTTCCTTGCAAAGCTCTAAAATGCGTTCTGCAACTGCCTCGGAAATATACATATCATCAAATCCTTTCTAATTAGATGATAGCATAATTTTATGCAATTTATTAACGGTTAACCGTTGACATTTGAATATTTTTGTGATATAATCAACTTAACGGTAAACCGTTAATAAAATTTAGTGATTACGTGAGTAATCGGGAGGTAAAATTATGGAAACATCAAGATCTGCAAATTCAATCCGTAGCTTTGGAGCGTCGTTATTGGTAGTAGGATTTATTATTACAGCGATAGTTGCTGTATCTTTCTGGATAACAGGCGCTTCAATCGAGTATTCGATAAGAAATATATTTCAGCCAATGTTTGTCGGAATGGGCATCGGTGCACTTGTAATCGGTGGTACTGTATCTTTATTTATGTATTTTTTATTTGTTTCGTTATCCGAGATCGTAAAAAACACTGAAATTACCCAGCAGTATGCAAAGAGAATTTATGAAGCAGGTAACGATGATAATAGTAGTAAAAATTCTGCTACAGCTTTACATAGCAATAATTCTGGTAGCTTCAGACAGCAGGCTTTATCAGCGAACAACAATCGT
>JAFTVY010000044.1 GCA_017465545.1 Ruminiclostridium sp. | reverse complement strand
TCAATTTGCCGGGGTTACACCTCATCCGTCAAATGACACGGAGTGTCATTTGCCACCTTCTCCCGAGGGAGAAGGCTTTGGGGTGCATCTCCTCTATAAAGGCGAAATTAAAGGCTTCTCCCTTGGGAGAAGCTGTCACCGAAGGTGACTGATGAGGGGTATGTTCCCGAATTCAAACCGCCCACGGCGGCAGTATGAAATACTGCGGCGCCCTTTAGGGCAATGGCACGCCGCCAAATTCCAATTTGAATTACAACCAATGTGTGAAACCGCCGTCAACGAATCTTTGCAAATCGCATTCTTTAAAAAGGCGGAACCGCCTGCGGGTGCAACCCGCCGTCAAATTTCAATTTGCCAACCGCACCTATATAAAAAATTAGGTGTTTGTCGGAGTGTTTGTTGTAATATAAATAACGGGTCGTCAGGGGACATACCCTGAAGGGTGCCGCAGTCCTTACGGACTACTCGCCGACCCCTACATTTCCCACCAATATAGCGGAGAGTATGTAGGGGGCGGCCTCCCGGACGCCCCGCATAAATTATTGCAATTTTTAACGGTGTATCTCGCCGTCAAACCCCGATTTAAACACCTTTTAAAATCCATCCGCCAAAGGCGGAGTAGCCTCAAGGCGTTTGCCTTGTTAGTTCATATATTCTCCGCTGTATTCGAGGAGGGTTACGCTGTCTACACCGTCGATAGCCTTGAAACGGGATAACTGGGAGGTATCGTTGTTTGCAATCTTTACTTCAATAGTAACCTCTACCTTGTCGTTTACCTGAGTCTTGTTCTTTAATTTATATCTGATAGCACCGAGGAGCGCCTTTACGTTGTCTTCAGCGGCAATGCCGTATCTTACAACTAAAAGGTAGCTGCGGCGGGGCTTCTTGATAAGAGTCAGCACTATGTAAAGAACTGCTACGAAAACAGTACCGATAAGAGCTACGAAGTAAAGACCTGCGCCTGCTGTGATACCTGCGGCAACGCCCCAGAATAAGAAGCCTATATCCAGGGGATCCTTTATCGCACTTCTGAATCGGATGATCGAGAGTGCGCCGACCATACCGAGGGACAGCACTAAGTTTGCGCTGATGGTCATAATGATAAAGGCGGTAACTACCGTAATAAGCAGAACTAAGATATTGAAATTATCGCTGTATACAACGCCTCTGTAGAAAAGTCTGTATACCCAGTAGATTATAAGTCCGCAGACTGTAGCTGAGAGCATTGCAAGTAAAATTCTCGGAAGTGAGAGATTTGCAAACTGTGTTGACAGGTCGAAGCTCTGACCTAAAAGAGCGAAGAAATCATCTTCTGCGGCGGTATTTTCCGCCATGAGTTTTAAAAGCTGTGTCATATTGTCCTCCGTTTTATCTTATTGTTGTATTTATCATATTCATCGTCAGCAGCTTATCCCTGCACATAACGAATTTTGAGACTGATTGCTGTGTAAGATTTACGCCCTGCACTAAATCAAAAAGATATGAGGGCAGATAGTCGTCATATTTAAGCTCTATGACTGCCGCCACGTCGGTGACTGCCACGTACCGTGTATCGGGCGAGAACATATCGGTCGAGAAGGTTCCTACCTTAAAGCCGCTGTCTATGGTAAAGCGGACGTTACCCTCCGGCACTACGAATGCCTCACGGTTATAATCCACTATTACTGACGGCGTAAGCCTTGCAAGAGAATTGCTTATCCCGAAATCCTCTATCACGCTACCGCTGTAGCGACTGTCCCAGGTGAAGGTGAAGTCACCTTGCAGTATAGCGTCGTACTGTTCTCTTGTGAGCCATGCACCACGCTTTGATACCATATCGGTATCCTTGTACTTACACTCAAGATGTATCCTGTCAGGCGACAGGTTGTAGGTACGTATGCGGTATTTTTTTCTTGTATCAGCGCCCAGCAGTTTATCGTTATAGCCTGAATTGTAGGCGTCGTCAAGATACAGACTGGTTATGCGGTAGATACCGTCCTCGCCCGCATTGGCGTCATGCTTCATTACCGCCTGAAACCGCTGTCTGAGTATCTCGCACTGGGCGGCGGTGGCAGGAAATTTCAGCTCGTGCCTGAGTCGTCGGTTCTTGTATTCCAAAGCCTGTCCCCCTTTAAAAAATTTTACATAAAATAAGTATAACACATCATAGTTAAAAATTCAACATAAATTTTTGCCATAATCTTAATATTTTTATATATTATTCTGACCTGTCCTGCCGCTCTTTTTAAAAAAACTTATAAAGCACTTGATTTTTTTCACTTTATGTGATAGAATATTAAGGAATGACAAGACAAAGCCCGTGATTATGGGTGTAAGCCCTGTGCAAGGAAGTCCTGTGAACCATGTCAGGCGGGGAACCGAGCAGCATTAAGCAGTTACGACCTGTGCCGCAGTAAGTTTACACTCATAATCACGGTCTTTGCTATTTGCGACTATATAAAAGGCAGGTGAGCTTTACGTACTTAGCGTTATACAGAAAATACCGCAGTGCTACCTTTGACGAGGTCATCTCTCAGGAGCATATCACAACTACTTTAAAAAATCAGATAAAGACAGGAAAGCTCGCCCACGCTTACCTTTTTACGGGTTCAAGAGGTACGGGCAAGACCTCCTGTGCAAAGCTGATGGCAAAGGCGGTAAACTGCCTTTCACCAAAGGACGGTAACCCCTGCGGCGAATGTGAGATATGTAAGGCAATAGCGGACGGCTGTTCCGACGTTATTGAAATGGACGCCGCATCAAATAACAGCGTAGACGACGTGAGAATGCTCCGTGACGAGGTTATGTATTCTCCCGTACAATGTAAATATAAGGTATACATTATAGACGAGGTGCATATGATGTCACCCTCCGCCTTCAATGCTCTGTTAAAGACTATTGAAGAGCCGCCGGCACACGTCATATTCATCCTTGCCACAACCGAAACACACAAGGTTCCTGCTACGATAGTTTCACGCTGTCAGCAGTTCCGTTTCAGAAGAATAGACCAGAATGCCAGCTCTGAAAGACTGTGCGAGATTGCAAGAAGAGAAGGCGCAGAGCTTACACGCCCTGCGGCAGACCTTATTTCAAGACTGTCCGACGGCGGTATGAGAGACGCCGTTTCGCTTCTTGACCAGTGTATGAGCGTAAGCCACAACATAGACGAGACTGTGGTAAGAGATACCGCAGGCGTTGCAGGTACAGAGCAGCTCTTTACCATAGGCGAATGCGTAAAGACGGGCAACGTGGCGTATGCCCTGAAGATACTTGACGAGCTACACAACAACTCCAAGGACGTTATACTTTTCCTTGAGGAGCTGATGAACCATTTCAGAAATCTTTGTATGCTGTCCTCGATGAATATGGATTTTTCCCTTATCCCTGCAGGTAGCGGAGATAAGAATTCCCTTGCACAGCAGACGGAGAAATTCACTCAGGGCGAGATAATGAGATGTATCGAGATACTTCAGGATTACATCGGAAAAGCGCCCAGAGCCACAAACAGAAAAACGGTAGCCGAAATGTGCCTTATAAGACTATGCACACCAAGGCTTGACGATGATACCAAGGGACTCTCTTTAAGACTTGAAAAGCTGGAAAAAAGGCTTGACGAGATAGAAAAGAAGGGGATCACGGTAGCGGCAAAGCCCGAAGAGGAAATGCCTCCTGCCTTTATGATGGCAAGGACTATGCCTGCACCTCCGACTCCTCCGATTCCCCCGACACCTCCGACACCTCCGACACCTCCGACTCCTCCGACGCCTGCAATAGTACCGCAGACTCCTGAGGAAGAGGCTTTAGCGGCAACACCCGTTACGTTGCCCCTGACTGACGAGGACTACGAACAGCTGGCACAGACTCCTATGACCTTACCCTCATTCGAGGGCGATGCGGATTTTTCGATTCCTGAAGGAAATATGGACGATAATGCCACACCCGTGGAAAGTATTCCCGAAAAGAAGGAAGAGGAGCAGACTGCACCTCCTTCATGGCTTTTCGAGGGTGACGATAACAGCGGCTACGGCACTTACGTGCCTATGTATCCCGATGATGAACCTATGGCTGATAACGGCTATGACAGTAATATTCCGCCCTTTGATATTGAGGCGACTGCACCCTTTACCGGGAAAACGGTAACAGAGAAGGCAGAAGAGCCTGATGAAGAAGAACCGCCCTTTGATTTAGACGAGCCGGTTCCGACTCCGCAGATGGCTGAAGCTCCTGCACCGCAGGAGGCTCCTGTCCCGACGGAAGCACCCGCTTACGTATACGAGGACAGTCCTGCACCGCACTTAAAGGAAAAGATTCAGGCGGCGGGCGACTATGCCGAGGTGCTGGAAAGGCTCCCCGCTTTGCTCAGGGCAATGCTGAAGCAGGTGACCGTTACCATGGCGGATGGTGAAATTGTGATAAGCGATTACACCGCCTTCCACAGGGATTTCATAAAATCAAAGACCTACGTTGAGGACCTTAAAAAGGCGGCAATGCAGGTTACGGGCAAGCCCCATGCAGTTATTTTCAGCGAAGCTGAAAATAAGGACAATGCAGAAACAAACGATCCGTTTTCCGCTTTTATGGCAAAGGCGCAGGAGATGGGCGTAAATATAAAGCATAAAAATTCAAAAAAGTAAACGAAAGGATTAAAAGATTATGAAGGCAAGATTACCCAAGGAATTTCAGAACAAAGGCGCAGGCAATATGAACAATATGATCAGACAGGCGCAGAAGATGCAGGAGGATATCGAAAGAGTTCAGGCTGAGCTTGAAGAAAGAGATTTCACAGCATCTGCGGCAGGCGGTATGATCGAAGTTACAATGAGCGGTGCAAAGGTATTGAAGGAAGTAAAGCTTAACCCCGAAATCGTTGATAAGGATGCGATTGAAGATCTTCAGGATACAATCATTGCAGGTATCAATGCTGTAATTACACAGATCGAAGAAACTACAGCCGCTGAAATGGAAAAGGTTACCGGCGGCGTAAACATCCCCGGCCTTATCTAAGAGAAAATGGCAGAATACAATTCTCAGCCGCTGATTCTGGCGGCGCAGGAGTTTGCAAAGCTCCCCGGAATAGGGCTGAAGACTGCGCAGAGACTGGCGTATTATATTCTGAACGCTCCCGAAGAGGAGGTAGAGCAGTTTGCTACCGGCATATTGGAGGCAAGACGCTCTATGAGAATATGCAGGTGCTGTCAGAATATCTGTTCTGACGATGAGTGTGAAATATGCTCCTCGGTACGCAGGGATAAGTCTGTAATATGCGTGGTGGAATCTCC
>JAFTVY010000043.1 GCA_017465545.1 Ruminiclostridium sp. | reverse complement strand
TTTATGGCAATATTATCACAATATTATAAACCACGTCCGTAGGGGGCGGCCTCCCGGACGCCCCGCATAAATTACCACATTTTTTGATGGTGCAACCCGCCAAATTTCAATTTGAAACGCATCCAATATGTGAAACCGCCGTCAACGAATCTTTGCAAATCGCATTCTTTAAAAAGGCGGAACCGTCGGCGGTCACCGCCCGCAAAAAAACATCCCGAGCTTCCTCGGGATGTAACGTTTTATTTTGCATAGTCGATTGCACGGCTTTCTCTGATGAGATGAACCTTTATCTGACCGGGATATTCCATTTCGTTTTCGATACGCTGTGAAATCTCTCTTGCGAGTACTATCATCTTTTCGTCGTTTACCTGTTCGGGCTTGATCATAATTCTTACTTCTCTACCTGCCTGAATAGCAAAGGACTTATCAACACCTGTGTAGGAGCAGCAGATCTCTTCAAGCTTCTGCAGTCTCTTGATGTAGTTTTCGTAGTTTTCGCTTCTTGCCGCAGGTCTTGCCGCGCTGATTGCGTCAGCCGCCTGAACGAGAGCTGCGATAACGGAGTGAATTTCAACGTCACCGTGGTGAGCTTCGATAGCGTGGATAACCTCGGCATTTTCCTTGTACTTACGGCATACGTCAACACCGATCTGTACGTGGGAGCCTTCGATTTCATGATTGAGCGCCTTACCGATATCGTGGAGCAGACCTGCTCTTCTTGCGAGAGTAGCGTCAACGCCAAGCTCGCTTGCCATAATACCTGCAAGATGGGCAACCTCGATGGAGTGATTGAGTACGTTCTGTCTATAAGAGGTACGGTAGTAAAGACGACCGATGAGCTTTACAAGCTCGGGATGGAGACCGTTTACGTTGGTATCCATTGCGGCTCTTTCGCCCTCCTGCTTTATCTTCTGCTCGATCTCACGGCGAGCCTTGTCAACTGTTTCTTCAATTCTTGTGGGGTGGATACGTCCATCCTGAATGAGTCTTTCAAGGGAGATTCTTGCAATCTCTCTTCTTACGTGATCGTGACATGAAAGTGTGATTGCTTCGGGTGTATCGTCAATGATGAGATCAACGCCTGTAAGCTGTTCTAAAGTACGGATATTTCTACCCTCTCTACCGATGATTCTACCCTTCATTTCGTCATTGGGAAGGGGAACGACCGATACAGCCGCCTCAGATACGGTATCTGCGGCAAGTCTTGAAATTGCAAGGGATATGTACTGTCTTGCCTTTTCGTCGCATTCGTCCTTCAGCCTCTGTTCGTAGGCTGTGATCTTGAGTGCCTTTTCGTGGGATAATTCGCTGTCAAGCATTGTAAGGAGATGTTCCTTTGCCTGCTCAAGCGTAAAGCCTGAAATCTTTTCTAAGATATCCATCTGGCTCTTCTTGATAGCCTCTGCCTCAGCGAGCTTTTCCTCTGCCTTCTTGTTCTTGCTCTGGAGAGATTCTTCAAGTCGCTCGATCTTGTCGTTCTTCTTGTCTAAGTTCTCTTCCTTCTGCTGGAGTCTGCGCTCTGAACGGGTAAGCTCCGCTCTGCGTTCCTTCAGCTCTCTTTCTGTTTCGTTCTTCTGCTTCTGGATTTCCTTTTCATTTGCTTCCTTCAGTCTGAAAATTTCATCCTTCGCCTCCACTAATGCGGTTTTCTTTGTTGACTGAGCCTTTTCGTTAGCCTCAGCTACTATACGCTGAGCCTCTTTTTCCGCTGACTCTATCTGAGCCTCGGCGGTCTTTTTTCTGTGCGAAATACCTGCTCTGAACATTACAAAGCCGAATATCGCTGCACCAACAACAAACGCTACCGCAATGAGTGTGACTGCCAGCCACAGTTCCATTGTAGCGTCCTCCTTAAATTAAAATTGCTCATACCTTTATAATATATAGGTATGACGGAGATTTTACATTAAACAACATAAAGAATTCTATTGTTTGTATGTATGTAAAATCGTGGGTACGTATGCCACAGAGTATAAAACCCGATAGAATACGGGTTTGTGCAGCAAAAAATTATACCCCGAGTTTAAATTAAAAATTACTCTATTTAATTTTACGGCATTTTAACCAAATTGTCAAGAGTTTTTTATAAATTTATACTGAAAAATTTTGAAAAGTAAATAAAATCTATTGACATTGCTTAAAAGCTGTGATATAATTATCAAACTGTTAAAGCTGTAAAGCAATTTAGTTGACAGCAAAACCGAATATTTGCCGGCATGATGGAATGGCAGACGTGGCGGACTCAAAATCCGCTGGTAGCAATACCGTGTGGGTTCAAGTCCCACTGCCGGCACCAACAAAAAACGCACTTTTGTCTACCGACAAAGGTGCGTTTTTTGAATGATGTTTGCCTTCGACAAATGATGACGGCTACGCCTAATGATGTTCGCTACGCGAATGATGTGTGCCTGACGGCACATTGGGGCAAACATCGCATCATTGCGGAACGGAGTGGAGCAACATCATATTTGCGAAGCAAATGCATCATATCGCCGTAAGGCGATGCATCATTTGATGATATACAAGGCTTCGCCTTGATTTATTTGTGTATATGGTACTACTTTGTCCTTTTATTTAATACATCATACTTAAAGATAATGTATCTGTATCTTTTAAATGTGAAGAGTCGAATACTTTTTTATCCAAGCCGCAGGCTTGGTATATCATCGACGTACAAAGTACGGCGTATATCATCAAGGGCGGCAATGCCGCCCTTGTATCTCATCACGCGTCAGCGTGTATTTCCCTGCGGCTTGATGATATACAACACTTCGTGTTGATGATATGCAATTCCTTCGGAATTGGTGATATGCAATTCCTTCGGAATTGATGATATGCAACACTTCGTGTTGGTGATATGCAATTCCTTCGGAATTGATGATATGCAACACTTCGTGTTGATGATATACAAGGCTACGCCTTGATTTAACCCTCTATACGTTACTTTGTTGATTTGTTATTTGAAGTATGATATAATATTTGTGAGAATGAGTGTTTATACAGCAAAGAATTACTTGTTAATTTATTCAGAACAGATTGCGGCTCTATGCGCAGAATGCTCATCTCTTCCACAGGCACCGCAAAGGAGAATATATTATGAGTCTATCAGATTTATTCAAAAAAAATAAATCTAAAATTCCCGTCAGCGATGAGCAATGGAACAGAATATGGGATATGTGGGCGAAGGGCGAAGCGAAAGCGCCTTATTCGCAGCTTATGACGTATCAGAGTGAACTATATAATGGCGGACATTATCAGTATTTTGACAACGTCAGCTCCGAGGGTACGTTACAGGAGGATATGAAACAGCTTGAGACTATTCTTCCGCCCAAGTTTAAAAAGGCTTTGAAAAAGGCGTATAAAGCTTATCTTATTCTTGAAGAAAACGGCGATAACGAAAAAGCCGAAGGCATTATGGAAAAATGCGACGACGTCTTTTATGATAATGAGGATGAAATAACACAGATACTGGAAAGGTATGCTATCGGAAATTAATCCGAATACGAATATAAGAAATATTTTGAAAAAACTGAATGCAAAGGAGAACGCCTGATGTCACTCTTCGACAAATTACGCCGACGCTCCCGTAATAAAAAACCATCTCTTCCTTCCCGTGAGGAAACCATAAAGCAGATGTACAAGGAAAAACCCGATAAATCGGATGAAAACGTAACGGAGTATATTTACTCGATGGACAGGACAATGAGATACGAATTATCAAAACGGGATAATTGCTATACCTATGAGCTTTGGAAAATTGAATTTTTCGATGAAGAGGAATGGCTTTATATAAGCTCCTTTCCCGATTCCCTTCCTGCCGCCTGGGTTCCTGCAAGAAGGAACGACGGAAAATCATTTTTTCACAGCAAAGAGCTTATGCTATCAGAGATAAAATCCGAATACGAATATAAGAAATATTTTGAAAAAGCCTGAACACAGAGGTGACGGATATGCTGATGAATAATTTTGATTTTTACGATATTTATGCGGTGCTGATCCAGTTTCGCTTTGCTCCTTCGTATAAGCATAACAGAATTATTGCCGTAAAAATAAAGGAACTGTTTGACGCTATGCAGAAGGATAATACTATAGAGGCAAATATCATCCGTTCATCGCTCGCATCCATTCAGGATATTGACAGGGAACGTTACGGCTGGGCATTTACAAACAACGTATATACCTACGGTCATAAGATCATCAAGGAAGAAATGCCCTATAAGCTACTGTCCGCAGGCTTTTCGGAGCTTATAAGGTGTCTGGATGAGCATAACGAAGAGAAATTCAGGGATTTAGCCGACGCCCTGCATAATATCCCGATTATTCTTACAGAAGGAAAAAAGAATTTCAAAAAAACACTAAAAACGGAAATATCCTTCTACCGTCAGAAATGGAACAAAAATTTCCTTAAAGACGTAATCGGATAGATATTAAAATTCCCCCATTTCACGATGGGGAATTTTTGTGGGAAATTGGGTTTATCGGGGAGATTGGTGTAATATAAATTGGACTTGTCAAGAAATGTGCAGTCGAAAAATCCCCTAAATTGATAAATATTGCAAACGAATCTGAATTTTCGAAGTGGAGCGTAGCGGAACGAAGAAAATTCAGATTCGGCGGTGCCGTCAGGCGGCGGTTGTTTTGTTCATCCGAGCCCATTCCCGATATGCAACAGGCGCCATTCCGCCAGGATTAATTGACGATATACGGATTCTGTTGTAATATACAAATATGTATCTGAAAATAATGCTTCTGACCTGTTCTCTTGTCATTTTGTAGGCTGAAATGCGATATATCTTTTCTTTCTTTAATGTTGCGAAAAAGCTCTCCATTCTTGCATTATCAAAGCAATGTCCTGTTCCGCTGAGGCTTTGGGTAATCCCTGCTTCACGCAGTGTGTTTCTGAACGCCTCACTGGTGTACTGACTTCCCCTGTCACTGTGAAAAATCGTCCCTTTAAGCTTTTTTCCATACAACATCTCAAGCTCCTTTACAGTCCGTATGCAAAGCTCTTTTTTCATATTGTTATCCATAGCAACAGAGAGAATTTCTCCGTTGTAGCAGTCGAGAACCGCTGATACATATAGCTTCCCGTCAAAACATTGAATTTCGGTAATATCAGAAAGTAGCTTTTGCAGCGGCTTTTCAGCCTTGAAATCCCGTTTTATCAGATTTTCACGATCTTGTATTTCTGTTGTAGCTTTGGTTATGCCGTGAGGAGTACGTCTGTGGTGCAATATTCCCATTTCAGACATCGTACGATATACCGTTCTCAGGCTTACACAAATACCTTTTTGTTCAAGTGCTACATTCATTCGTCTGACGCCATAATTGTCGTTATCAGGGTGTTCATCCAGAATAGCTTGTATCTCGACCGAAAGAAGCTGTCGTGACGTTGGTTTTTCTTTGTTTTTTAGCCAACGATAGTAACCTGATTCGCTGATTTTCAGTACACGGCACATTGCATTAACATGATACTTATCCTTGTTGTTCAGAACAAAAACATGGCGTTCACAGGTTTTTACTTCTTCCGGTCTTTTGCGAAAAAACCGAGTGCATCCTTCAGAATGTTATTTGCTTCTCTTAATTCTGCATTTTCACGTTCAAGCTCGCTGTTTCTTATGCGCAATTCTTCTTCGCTCATTACTACAGTTTCTTTGGGCTTATGCTTACTCTTGTTTCGCCAGTCGGCTAACGTGTAGTACGGTATTCCGAGCTGTGCGGCCGCTTTTTTGTTTCCGATTTCATCGGATAATCGGATTGCTTCTGCCTTAAATTCCTTGCTGTAAGTAGTCATTACTTATCCCTTCTTTCTGTTTTTATTATATCAGATTTTAGGGTGTTTGTCGACTCTACTTATAGTATAACATTCCAAATAACGGGTCGTCGGGGACGCCGACCCCTACATTCTCCCCTATAAAATCTTGAGGCAATTCAAAACAATAAAAGGCTCGCAATCTCTGTATTGCACGGGGGTTGGGGCGGTAGCCCCAAAGGGTTCCAAGGGGCGGTAGCCCCTCTATTTTCCCCCTTCCCTGAGGGGGAAGGGGGTCTGGGGGTTGGGGGCTACAATAACCCGAGCGGAGCGTCAAATTTCAATTTACCAACCATTTCAAATCCATCAATTGCCTTCGGCAATTGATTCCACATCTGCGTCGTGAGGCGCAACTTCACGAGCCGAAGGCTCGTTTCACTCCTTCACTTTTGCGGAGCAAAAACTTCACTTTGAAATCCGCAAAGCGGATTTCTGGCAATTGACATCTACGCTTAAATATGCTATACTATAATAGATTATATAACAATTATAATAGGAGGAGTGTGCAATGAAAAAGAAAAGCCTTTCACAGCATATAGTCGGTTGGCTTTCTTCTGCGGGCATATTCCTTGGTATATTTCTGCTTTTGACCATTTCGCTCGGACTTATTTCGGGCGGACTGATAACCACGCCTGCGGCACTTGCGAGGCTTGCGGGAGCAGACCGGCTTTTCGTATCCGACCTGCCGCCCCTTACCATGCTGTTCTGCGGTGGCTTTATGCTGCTTTCGGGCGGTGCGCTGATACTGTTTACTGCGGGCAGACTTTGTCCCGTTGCCGCCGCTTACGTTCTTCGCATATTCGGGGATGGTAACAGAAAATGAAGCTGATAAAAAAACTACGGTTCCGCCATATGAGGGTGGAAAAGCTGACAGGACTACAGATAATATCCAGAATATGCGCTATCGGTGCGGTGCTGTGTGTTATCGGGATGGCTGTCTGCTTCACCTTTTTAGAAAAGGATTATAAGAGCAACGTAAAAACGGGAGAGCTTACCTTTCCTTATTATAAACATATATCGGTTGTAACGGAAAATATTCCCGTCTTTATATATCCGTCAAAGGACGAAAATATAAACGTCAGGTATATATCCGACAGCGAGGTAACAGTAAAAGAGGAAAAGGGAAGGCTTATAATACAGCAGGAGGGAGACTTTGTTTTCTCGGTGCTGTCCTTCTCCCAGTCGGACTATAAAATAGAGGTATATCTGCCTGACGCTGTCTATGACGGCATAACGCTTGCTACCTCCGACGCTTCGCTTTACGCTTGTCCGATAAACAGCAATGCCGTAAGCATTACTGCAAAAAGCGGATACGTCAATATAGAGGATATAAAATGTAGTGGCAGACTGATAGTAGATACCGACAACGCTACTGCTGACATAAAGGTATCACAGTTTTCGGGCGGTGAGCTTAAAAACCGCACGGGAAATATAAATATGACCTTTACCGAGGATATAGAAACCTGCGTACTGACGGGCAGTCGCTGTTATATAAACGGACTGGCTGTGCAGGGTGGCGAGGACGAGCCTTCTCTTCACAAGCTGAAAATATCCACGGAAAAGGGAAGGGTACGTATTTTTACAGGTAAATAAACACGGCAAATAATAAATCTCTGTCAGAAAGGAAAAAACCATGAAAACTTCAAAGCAGACCTTCACAATCAATATCCCCGAAAAGCAGGGATATATGGACCTCACAGACGACGTACAGTCCTGCGTAAGAAACTCCAACATCAGAACCGGCTACTGCACTATAAACACAATGCACACCACCGCTTCTGTATTCACAGCAAGCAACGAGCCTGAAAAGCTTGAAGGCTATTTAAAATTCTACGACAAGCTGACCACTCTTGCAGAGGAGTCCTTACGCCCTGCGTTAAAGCATCAGCTGGCAGGTAACGGCGTAATTATGCCCGTAGATGGTGGCGAGCTTTCACTCGGTCTGTCCCAGTACATAATCTATATGGATTTTGACGGCGGCAGAGAAAAGCTTATTGAAGTAACTATTATCGGAGAATAAATATGCTGTCAGTAGTAATTCCTGCCTTCAACGAGCAGGAAAATATACCCGTTGCCACAGAGCGTATGAGGGAGATTCTGTCTCCCGTTACCGAATACGAGCTTATATTCGTGGATGACGGTTCAAGAGATAACACCTGGAAAATAATAAAGGAGCTGTCCGAAAAGGACTCATCGGTAAAGGGACTGCACTTTTCCAGAAACTTCGGAAAAGAGGGTGCAATCTTTGCAGGGCTGAAGGCGGCATCGGGCGACTGTGTAGCGGTAATAGACTGCGATTTACAGCACCCCCCTGAGCTTCTGCCGAAAATGCTCGAAGCCTGGAAAAACGGTGCCGAAGTGGTGGAGGCTGTAAAGGCTTCCCGTGGTAAAGAGGGTATTATATACAAGCTCTTTGCAAAGACCTTCTACCGTATGATGAAGAACAGCGCAAACGTAGACCTTGACGGAGCCAGCGACTACAAGCTGATGGACAGAAGGGTAGTGGACGCTCTTAACGATATGCCCGAAAGACTGACCTTTTTCAGGGCGCTTTCCTGCTGGGTAGGCTTCAAGACCGAAAAGATAGAATTTGACGTTGCACCCAGAAACGCAGGAAAAACCAAGTGGAGCTTCAGAAAGCTTTTCAAATACGCCTTAAGCTCAATCACCAGCTTTACAAACGTGCCTATGCAGATAATAACGGTATCGGGTATACTGTTCTTTATCTTTGCGATAGTGCTGGGCATACATACCATAGTGAATTTCTGCACCGGTAATGCGGCAGACGGCTTTTCCACAGTCATACTGCTGATACTTATAACCGGTAGCATACTTATGCTCGGTATCGGAATCATAGGCTACTATTTAAGCAAGATATACGAAGAGATAAAATGCCGTCCCCGTTATATAGTTTCCGAAAAGGCGGGGGACGTAGGCGGCGAAAATAAGAGATAATAAAAAGAGGATCATCAATGCAGAAAGTAAAGGAAAAACTGGTACAGTTCAGGCACCTGTGCTATAAAAACGGATATTTATTTGCGGCGTTTTTTATACCTGTTGCCGTTATGATAGCAGGCTACGTTACCTTTGGTATGTGGCCCCTTGGTGAAAGGTCGGTATTATGCCTTGACCTCAACGCCCAGTACGTATTCTATTTTGATTATTTCCACGACGTATTTGCAGGTAAGGAAAGCATGCTGTACAGCTGGAGCAGAAATCTGTCCGGTGAATTCATAGGTATAATCGGCTATTATCTTGCCAGTCCCTTCAATCTTTTAGTGTGGCTGTTCCCAAGAGAGATGATAACCGAAGGTCTTATGACGATGATGCTGGCAAAGTTCGGTGCCTGCGGCGTCTGCTTTGCAGTCTACGCCCATAAATCAAGAGGACTTTCAAAAAGCACCTCTGCCATCTTCTCTATGCTCTACGCCTTATGTGCATATATGGTAGTAGAAACTATGAACCCGATGTGGCTTGACGGCGTACTTATCCTGCCCTTGGTCTGCTTCGGTATAGAATCGGTGGTAAAGAAGAACCGCTTCAGACTGCTGATAATCTCTCTTTCCTATGCATTTATCACAAACTTCTATATAGGCTTTATGATAGCCATATTCACGGTTATCTATTTCCTTTATTACTTCTTTGCAGAAGCTGAATACGATGGCTTTAAAAAGGTCTTCGGCTCACTTATTAAAAAGGGTTCGCTGACTGCTCTTTCGGGTATCACCTCAGCGCTTATCAGCGCATTTATGATCCTGCCCGTATACAGCGCACTCCAGAACGGCAAATTTGCCTTTACGGAGCCTGACTATACCGTAAAGCCGAATTTCGACCTTATGGATATTGCCACAAAGCTTTTCCCCAACACCTACGACACGGTAAGAATGGACGGTCTGCCCTTCATCTACTGCGGTAGTGCGGCGCTTATCCTTGTGGTATGCTATTTTGTAAGCAACAAATTCCGCTTCAGTCAGAAACTATCCGCAGGTATTTTACTTGGCGTAATGCTCATCTGTATGTATATCCGCCCCGTGGATATGATGTGGCACGGCGGACAGATGCCCAACTGGTTACCCTACCGCTACTCCTTTATGATATCCTTTATAATGGTAATGCTGGCGGCAAAGGCATTTGAACAGCTGAAGGACTTGAAGAAATCCACAATAGGCATTATAACTCTGTTATATATAGCACTCATTATTTATATAGAATCAACCGATACCTTCAACGCTTCTTTAGGCAACGAAGGAAGAGAGCTGTTTGACGGTATTACCGTTGCTCTGCCTGCCATCGGCTTTATTGCCGCCGCAGGAATTGCCCTGTACCTTATATCAAAGAAAGCCGATACCAGAAAGCTCACCGCTACCGCTGCTATAGGACTTTGTGCGGTATTTATCGCAGAGCTTTGCTTCAACACTACAAATTCACTTCAGAAGATGCACACCGATATAGTTTTCTCAACCCGTGACAGCTATCTTGGAGTAGTGCTTCCTCTTCGTGAAAAGGTTGAGCAGATAAAGGAAAAGGACGACGGCTTCTACCGTATAGAAAAGAACTTCTTCCGCTCGGTAAACGATCCTTTGGCGGCTAATATGTACGGACTTTCCCATTCAAGCTCTACACTTAACGCAAAGGCTATCGATATGCTGGGATATTTCGGCTTTACGTCAAACGGACATTATTCGAGATTCTCAGGCAACACACCCGTAACCAGCGATATTTTCGGTGTAAAATATATTCTTGACTGCAAGGATAACAACACCGTAAACATAAAGAGCGAGGCGGATATTACCATAACGGAAAATCCTGACGCCCTGCCTATAACCTTTTTATCCGATGCCGGTATAAGACATATGGATCTGAATGAGGATATGGTATTTGAAAATCAGAATATGCTGATTTCTTACCTTACCGGCAGTCACAAGGAATATTTTACTACCTTTAATGCAGACGGAATGCCCACGGTAAAGAACTGTACCAAGGGTAACTTTGCAGGCGGTCACGTCGGCTTTACCAATACGACCGGCGAAGCATCGGTAACCTACAGAGCAACCGCCATTGCCGATGGTGAAGTGTATATGTATGTACCCACCGACTATCAGCGCCAGGTAACGGTATACGTAAACGAAAAGTATATCGGCGCAATGTTTGAAAGCGACAACCACAATATAAAGAAGCTTGGTACCTTCAAGAAGGGCGAAAAGCTGGAAATCCGTATGAGACTGGACAAGAGCGATCTGTATATCAAGACTCCCCAGTTTGCAATGCTGGATACTGAAATCTATAACGAAGCTATAGCAAAGCTTAACGAAATGAATAAAGCTACAACGGTTGAAAGAATATCAGGTACCGAGGTAGTTACAAATATCACAGCAGACAAGAATCAGATGCTTTTCACCACCATCCCCTATGAGGACGGCTGGACAGTATACGTTGACGGTGTGGAAACAAAGCCCGTAAAGCTTGTGGAAGAGGCTCTGATGGGTATACCCGTAACGGCAGGCAGTCACAAGGTAGAATTCAGATTCTTCCCTGCAAGAATGGATCTTGGTATTATCTGCAGTATCTGTGGTATACTGATATTTACTCTGCTTATCTTAACGGAAATTAAATTCAGAAAACCCGTAAAGCTTAAAGTATCGGACGCCAATGAGCTTTTAGAGGAAGAGGAAGAGGAATTCCCCGATAGCGAAGAATTCCCCGATAATATGGAAAACGATTTGTCAGAGGAAGAGGATAATCCGGAGGAAGCTTCTGACGAAGAAGATGAAGAAGAGTAAAAAATAAAGCCTTTAAGAAAGGAAAAAACAATGATTTTAGCGGTAGACGTAGGAAATACCAATATAGTTTTCGGTGGATATGAGGGCGAGGAGCTGAAATTTATTTCAAGACTCAACACCCAGGTTTCAAGAATGGAGGATCAGTACGCCATAAAGCTCCGTGATATACTGAGTCTTTACGGACACAGCGAAAAGGAGATAACCGGCTGTATCATATCCTCGGTAGTACCACCCATAACCACCCATTTAAGCCGTGGTATAGAAAAGCTCTGCAAGGTAAAGCCTTTAGTTGTATCTCCCGGAATAAAGACGGGACTTAATATAAAGATAGACGATCCGTCGATTTTAGGTAGTGATCTTGCCTGTGCGGCGGTTGCGGCAAAGAGCAAGTATAAGATGCCCTGCATTTTTATAGATATAGGCACTTGTTTAAAGATTTTCGCCCTTGACAAGGACGGAGCATTACTTGGCGGTGCTATAGGCCCGGGTGTAAAGCTCTCCTTTGAGGCTCTGTCCTCAAAGACTGCATCATTACCTCTTATCGGCGCACAGCCTGTAGAAAAGGTAATAGGCACTAACAGTCCCGACAGTATGAGAGCGGGCGTTATCACGGGTACAGCCTGCATGATAGACGGAATGATAGAACGCTATGAGGAAGTACTCGGCGAAAAGGCAAGCGTAGTTGCCACCGGCGGCTATGCATCACTTGTTACACCCCTTTGTAAAAGGGAAATGGAGGTTGACTCCGATTTAGTTTTAGAGGGTCTGCGCATTATCTTCAATAAAAATCAGAAGAATGCGTAAGACAACTCCGCATAAATGCGGTGTTGTCGCAAATTATATACCCTACGAGGCACTCCTGACAAGAGGCTTCAGTAAAGGAGAAAATTATGTCAAACACAAACACACAGAAGAAAATGAACGTTTCGACCATTGTCGGAATGGGACTGCTGACTGCTATCGTAGTAGTTTTACAGCTCGTATCAATGGCGCTCAGATTCGGAATGTTCAGCATCACACTCACTCTTGTACCTATCGTAGTAGGTGCGGCTCTGTATAACTGGAAGGCGGGCGCATGGCTCGGTCTTGTTTTCGGCGGAGCGGTACTTATCACGGGCGATGCGGCGGCATTTTTACAGATAAATGCCATAGGTACTATCATCACGGTTCTTGTAAAGGGCGCAATGGCAGGACTTGCAGCAGGTCTTGTTTATCACCTTGTCAGCAAGAAGAACCAGATTGCAGGCGTTATTGCGGCGGCAATAACGGCACCCCTTGTAAACACAGGCATATTCCTTTTAGGAAGTGCGGTATTCTTCCTTGACACAATCACAATGTGGGCAGGAGATACAAACGTATTCGTGTATATGTTAGTGGGACTGATAGGCTTCAATTTCTTTATTGAGCTTGGTATCAATATCTTACTTAACCCCACTATCTTACAGATAATCCGTATAGGAAAGAAAAAATTAAAGTAAGCATAAGAAAGGCATAACTATGGATTTCAACTCACTTGCCGAGCTTTTATTCGGTGACATCAGAACAACTCCCGAGGATATTATTGCAAAATATCCCAAAAGAAATTTAGACGAAAATGCGGCGGTAACAAGATTTGCACCCAGCCCCACAGGCTATATGCATATAGGCGGACTTTACGCTACTCTTATCTCACAGAAGATAGCAAAGCAGAGCGGCGGTCTTATCTACTTACGACTTGAAGATACCGACAAGAAGAGAGAGGTAGCTCACGGAGCGGATGAAATTATAAATTCCCTTGCAGGCTACGGAATCATTTTCGATGAAGGTCCAGCAGCTGACGGCTGTCCCGAAAAGGGAAATTACGGTCCTTACAGACAGAGCCAGAGAAAAGAGATATATCAGACCTTTGCAAAGGAGCTTGTAAGAAAGGGACTTGCATACCCCTGCTTCTGTACAGCGGAGGAGCTGGACGAGCTAAGAGCAAAGCAGGAGGAGTTAAAGCTTGACGATAAGGGATATTACGGAGAATATGCAAAGTGCCGTAATCTCACCTTTGAAGAAATAAAGGCTAATATCGAGCAGGGCAAGGAGTACGTTTTAAGACTCAGAGCGCAGGGAGAAGCAGGCGAAAAGATTTTCTGCAACGATATTATAAGAGGCAGAATCGAAATGCCCAGAAATATTATGGACGTGGTACTTTTAAAGTCTGACGGAATCCCCACCTATCACTACGCTCATGCTGTGGATGATTTCCTTATGGGTACAACACTCGTTATCCGTGGCGACGAGTGGATAAGCTCATTCCCCATCCATCAGCAGTTATTTGAGGTAAGCGGCTTCAAGATGCCGAAATACGCTCATATATCTCCCATCATGAAGCTGGACGATGAAACAAAGACAAAGCGTAAGATAAGCAAGAGAAAGGACCCCGAGGCAAGCGTAAGCTATTATGCAAAGCAGGGCTTCCCCGTAAAATCCGTACTTGAATATCTTATGACTATTGCAAACTCCGCTTATGAGGAATGGAGAATGAAGTATCCCGATGCGGATATGGAAAGCTTCAACTTCAGCCTTAAGAAGATGTCAATAAGCGGCGCATTATTCGATATGGATAAGCTCTACAGCGTCAGCCGTGAGGTCATCTCCAAGATGAGCGAGGAAGAATTATTCTCCCTTATCTCAAAGTGGGCAAAGGATAACGATGAAAAGCTCTCCGCTTATATCGAAGGAAATGAAGAAAAGTTCAGGGAGAGCATAAAGCTCTGGAAATATAACGGCAAGAAGGCTCGTAAGGACGTAGCCAAGTGGAGCGACCTTTTAGAAATGTTCCCCTACCTCTATAGCGATGAAGAGATAACGGAATATGACTTTGACGAAAAAATTTCAAAGGAAGACACAAAGCAGTTTATCGAAAGCTATATAGCCGCATATAACCACGATACCGATAATTCCCAGTGGTTCAACGACGTAAAGGCTATAGGCGAGCCCTTAGGCTTCTGCCCTGATATAAAGGCGTATAAGGCAAACCCCGATAGCTTCAAGGGTAGCGTTGCAGACGCCTGCACAATAATCCGTGTAGCAGTAACCGGCAGAAGAAACACCCCCGATCTATTCACAATAATGCAGCTCATCGGCAGGGATGAAACCATAGCAAGACTCAAAAGAGCCGTGGAAAAGCTTTGATTTAAAACACAAATAGGCGAACCTACAAAGGTTCGCCTATTATATTTAAGGTAATAGTGAAGAGTGTGTAGGGGGCGGCGTCCTCGACGCCCCGCATAAATTACCGCAATTTTTATTGAAATTTAACGAGGAGATTGGTGTAATATAAATAACGGGGCGTCAGGGAAAAAACGAGGCGTCGAGGTTAAAAAACGGGTCGTCGGGGACGCCGACCCCTACATTTCCCCTATAAATTTTTGTGGCAATTCAAAATAATAAAAGGCTCGCAATCTCCGTATTACACGGGGATTGGGGCGGTAGCCCCAAAGGGTTTCAAGGGGCGGTAGCCCCTCTATTTTCCCCCTTCCCTAAGGGGGAAGGGGGTCTGGGGGTTGAGGGCTACAATAACCCAAAGCGGAGCGACAAATTTCAATTTATTATTTTCCCCTCATCCGTCACCTGCGGTGACACCTTCTCCCGAGGGAGAAGGCTTTATAATGCGCCCTTTCAAATCCATCAATTGCCGAAGGCAATTGATTCCTTAACTTCGTGCGTAGCACGATACATCACTTGGCGTAGCCATGCATCACTCGGCATAGCCGTACATCACTTCGTGCAAGGCACGATACATCACTCTGAAATTTGTCTTCGACAAATTTCAGCCACCGCTCCTTCTGTACCTAATTTTTTTCCGTCCATGATGCCGGAATTCTTTACGTTATTTCCGACCTCGTATATATCAAGCCTTGTACCGCCTTTTTTACATTGGGTGATGACCATCGACCTGACTCCCTTTTTCTCTGCGGCTTTCAGCTTTTTTATTACCCTTGCAGGAACTCCGCCTGTTCCGTAGCCTTCAATTACAAGTCCCTTTATTCCCTGAGATATATAATAATCAATTACACCCTCATCAAAGAAAGGCGTAAGCTTTATAAGTGCCACCTTTTCGTTTATATCCTTGTTATACCGATATTCTCCGACCTTTATTCTTTTGCTGTCCTTTATAAATACCTCATCTTCCTTTATCTCACCTAATACCCCATCATAGGCGGAAAAGGCGTCAGGGCTTACAGAATCAGCCTTGTAGCAGTCAAGCCCATGATATATCTTTCCGTCAAACACAACGCATACCGTTTTTAACTTATCGCATAAGGCGGCGGTAACGCTGTCTTTAAAATTTTTACGGGCGTCGGTTTTTTCCTCCTGAAAGGGGAGCTGTGAGCCTGTGAGAATAACCGGTATCGGCGGATTTTCCAGCATAACGCAAAGCAAAGCCGCCGTATATGCCATAGTATCGGTGCCGTGGGTTATTATCACCCCGTCATATTTTCTTATATTCTTATTTATAAAAGCGGATATTTTTCTTATATCCTTTATATTCATTTCGGTGCTGTCCTTGTCCATAAGCAGGGCAGGGATTATACTTACAGCTCTTCCCTTTGTAAAGGTATCTATTACTTCCGCTGTGAATTTATCATCGGTGGCAGGTGCAAGACCCTTTTCGGTTTTTTTGCAGGCGAAGGTACCGCCCGTCTGCACCCAGAGAAGATTTTTTTCCATAGCTTATTTCCTTTCAAACTGTATATAGTAGTATTATATCACTCATACCACATTATATCAATATCTGAAATTTTCTATCTGTATTTTCTACAAATTACGAGCCGTTTTTTTGGTTATTCTTCATTCATTAAAAACCGCCCGATTCCTTGACAGAATGCTAAAAATATGGTATTATAATCTTAATTATTCTTTAGTAAAATCCGCAGGATTTTGTCGTTATTTGTAACAAAAATAACAAGAATAATTTATGTATTCCGACAATAAACTGCGTATTTTAAGAAAACGGGGTGTATTATGAATTCTTATACTTCTTTCAATGATATTTTTGAAGAAATGAAAAAAAGACTTACCTTATCACCCACAGCAATGTCGCTGTGGATAGAGCCGCTGGTACCTTTAAAGCTCAATAATAACGTGGTACAGCTTTACGTAGAAAATGACTATACCAGAGAAATGTCATACAAGAACTTCAAGAAGCATATGGAGGACGCTTTCTCCGACGTTTTAGGCTTTGAGGTTGAGGTGCAGATATTCAGCGAAAAGACGCTCACACCTGAGCAGATGAACCGCTATGGTCTTAAATCCTCCTCATCCCAGTCGGATGACAGCACGAAGGAGCTTCAGAAGGAGCTTGAGGACGATGACGTAGTAAAGAGCAGACTGACGGAAAGCGAGATTCAGAGTAACTATCAGCATACCTTTGAGACCTTTATTGTAGGCGATACCAACAAGCTGGCATATACCGCCTGCAAGTCGGCAGTAGAAAAGCCCAATCCTATGTATAATCCCTTATACATATACAGCGAACCCGGACTTGGTAAAACTCATCTTTTATCTGCGGTAAAGGCTGAAATGCTGAAAAGAAATCCGAATATGCGTATTATCTACACAACTGCAGATACTTTTACAGATGACTTTGTAAATGCTATCAAAAACAATAATACAGAAGCATTCAAGAAAAAGTATCACGACTGTGATATGCTTCTTATAGATGATATTCAGTTTATCTCAAACAAGACGGAAACCCAGCAGGAGCTGTTCCATACCTTCAACTATTTAAGGGACAGAGGCAGACAGATCATATTCACCTCAGACCGTCCGCCCAAGGACCTGAACGGAGTTGAAGAAAGACTGATAAGCCGTTTTGAATGGGGACTTCTTGCTGATATAGCTCCCCCTGAGTACGAGACGAGAGTAGCCATCATAAGACGTAAGGCGGAGCTTTATAATATGAAGCTTGCCGATAATATAATCGAATTCTTAGCGGAAAAGCTCAAGACCAATATAAGACTTTTAGAGGGTGCTATTACAAAGATCAACGCTCTTACGGTAGTTACAGGCGTTACACCTACCCTTAATATTGCACAGAACGTAGTGCTGGATATTCAGTCCAACCACGAGCCTATTCCCGTTACTGTAGAAAAGATCATAAACGAGGTGGCAAAGGCGTACAGCGTAGCTCCTGCGGATATAAGAAGTCAGAAGCGTTCCTCACAGATCTCTACGGCAAGACAGGTTTCTGTATATCTTGTATCAAAAATTACGGGCCTCTCCTATTCACGTATAGGCGAGGAATTCGGCGGAAGAGATCATTCTACTATAGTTTATACCATAAACAAGGTAAAATCAGTTATTTCAAAGGATTCCTCCTTCAAGACTATCATTGAGGATATGATAAAGAATCTCAGCAATAACGCCTGATTTATTTTCAACAGTTTTTTAGTTTTCAACTGTTGAATAAGGTTTAAAGACGTTGAATGTTTAAAGATGTTTAAAACGTTGAAAAGTTTTCAATCTTTTTCCATTCTGTTTGAGTAAATTATCAACTAGTGGAAAATCCTCCGAAGGCTTGTCCAAAAAGCATCCACGGAGTTTTCCACAGTTTGAACCGCCCCCACCATATCCACCAAAAAATATATAATATTATATTATTATATTTCCTTCGGAATTTTTTTTCTGATAAGAAAAGGGATGTTAAAAAGTCAGCACAAATAAAAAAGGATGGTATATATAAAATGCTTAAATTTACAGTTCAGAAAAGTGATATATCGGAAATTATAGTTACAGCTGCAAAGGCTGCCGCTACAAAGTCGGTTATAAATGCACTTGAGGGCGTATATCTCAGCCTGAGAGGAAATTTTCTTACAATTACCGGTTACGATCTTGAAATAGGTATCAAGTCGGTAATTGAAGTAAAGGGCGAGGGTGACGGCGATCTGGTACTTAATTCCAGACTCATCTGCGACATTATCAGAAAGATGCCCGGCGGTGAAATCAGCTTTACAGAAAGGGAAAACCGCAGAATTGAATTAAAGAGCGGCGACGTACAGTATTCTATTACGGGTATCAGCAGTGAGGAATATCCTCTTATCCCTGAGCTTACCCGTGGCGAAAGCTTTGAAATAGCTGAACCTATTTTAAAATCAATGATAGGTCAGACTCTTTATGCGGTAGCTGTTATAGATACAAAGCCCGTACTGATGGGCAGTAGTTTTGAAATAAAGGATAACGTTTTAAACGTAGCGTCCGTAGACGGTATCAGAATTGCCGTAAGAAAGGAAGCTATCCAGCACGAGGATTTTGATTTTGTAGTACCTTCAAAGACTCTTGCAGAGATTTTAAGACTTTTATCCGACGATGAAAAGAAGATCGCAACAATATCAGTAGACAGAAATCAGTGTATTTTCAGCATTGATAAGTTTACTATATTCTCCCGTCTTTTAGAGGGCGAATTCTTCGATTATACAAAGATAATCACATCAGGTCACGATATTGAAGCTATCGTAAACGTAAGAGAGCTTACCGAATGTGTAGACAGAACCTTACTTCTTATAAGTGATAAGTTCCGTTCTCCCGTAGATCTTACCTTCACGGATAATAATCTGCGTGTATTCTGCGAAACAGCTCTTGGTAAGGTTGATCAGCAGATAAGAGTTGATTATACGGGAAATGATTTTTCAGTATCCTTCAACAGCAAGTATCTTATTGACGCACTCCGTAACACAGAATGCGATAAGGTAAAATTCTGCTTTGTTACAAACGGTATGCCTTCACTCAAGATTTTACCTCTTGAGGGCAACAGCTTTGTATTTATCGTAAGCCCCGTCCGTCGTCGATAAGATGAAGGAAAAAAGCAAAAAGAAAACAATTATATATATTGCCGTTATTATCCTCATGACACTTGTTATAGGGCTTGTGATATTTTTTAAGCTCAGCCGTAATATTCTTATAGGCACCTGGGAAAGTGAGGATATGGCAAGAATATATAAATTCGATGAAAATACTCTTACCATAACTTACGCAGACAGTAAGGAAAGCCAGCTTTTCGGATATTCCCTTAAAGATAATAAGGAGCTTATCCTGAATAAGGGTGGTAAGAATTTTCATTATGATATACTTATAAGAGATGAAAAAATAGCCATCTCTTCCGCAGATACGGATAGTCCTGAGGTTTTACACAGAGTATATGAATAAGAATAATATTACTGATAGTTTAACGCAAAAGCAGAAAGATGCTTTCAATGACATAATATCTGCGACTACTCCTCCTTCATCGGAAGAAAAAGTGACGGATGAAGCAAAGGAAGAGGAATTTGACATTGCAGATTTTATAGTAAAGCACAATACACGTTATAACGTAAAGAGGAGCAAAGCGCCCAGAATCATAGCTATAGTTGTTGTGGCTGTTATTGTGATCGGGCTTTGCGTTATTGCGGCAATGACTTCGGCAAAGGGAAATAAGAATCCCATATTCGGTAAATGGGTATCAGAGCAGGGAATAGAGATGGAGATAAGCGAGGATTATATTTCCATTGACGGAACAAGCAGAAAATATATATTCCCCGAAGGTGAGAAGAATGTAATTGCTATTTCTATAAAGGATGAATATTTCAAGATATTATACAGACTGGAAAAAGGAAAGCTGTATATAGTCATCCCTTCATCGACAGGAGAAAGCGAAACGATCATATACGAAAGAAAGAAGGAACAATAAATGCAGGAAGTTAAGGTAATGCCTCCTTTTATAAAGTTAGAGCAGTTTTTGAAGTTCTGCGGTGCTTGTGAGACCGGTGGCGAAGCAAAGCTTGCAATTCAGAACGAATATGTTCTTGTAAATGGCGAAATATGTACGATGAGAGGCAAGAAAATAAAAGAAGGCGATATTGTAGAGCTGGATGAAGAGCTTTACAAGTGCGTATTTTAAATTAAAATGAAAATAAAAAAGCTATACGTAAAAAATTTCAGGAATATCAGAGAACAGGAATTTCAGTTTCACGAGGGGATGAACGTCCTTTACGGCAATAACGCTCAAGGGAAGACAAATCTTTGTGAGGCAATTTCACTTTGTATGGGACCTTCCTTCAAGGGTAGCCGTCAGAGCTCTTATATTCCTTTTTCTTTGGATACTACAAAGGAAAAGACGGTAATAAAAATGTGGTTTACTACCGATAATTCCGATAATGAAAATATTATAGAATTTTCTATCACAAACGGCAAAAAGGAGATATTATATAATAATATCCCTATGAAAAGCGCTATGGAATTATACGGAGTGTTAAAATACGTGGTATTTATACCAGAACACCTGAATTTAATCAAGGGAAATCCCGAAATGCGAAGGGATTATCTTGATAGTGTGGCTATGATGCAGACTACAGCCCATTTAAAAAAGCTGTCACGATATAACAAAGCGTTAAGAAATAAGAATAATATACTATCAGGAATATATAATGATAGTGATTTAGACTATATAATTCCTCAGATAGAAAGCTGGAATGAGATACTTGGCGCTGAGGGACTTAACGTGACCTATGGCAGACTGAAATATTTCGGTTCGCTTAAAAATATAGCGGGAGATTTATATAAAGAGATTTCAGGCGGTGAGGAGCTGACGCTCAGCTATTACTCCAGCGTATTTGAAAGGGATGATATGTCCTGTACCGAAATAGGTGGATTATTGCCGCAGTATCTGAGAAAGCTGTCGGAGGATCTTACCAAAGAAGTAAGGCTGAAGCATACTATTTCAGGTGTGCACAGGGATGATATGAATTTTTATATCGGTGGTGCGGATGCAAGAGAATTCGGCAGTCAGGGACAGCAGAGAAGTATAGCTCTTGTATTAAAGCTTGCCGAGGCAGAGATAATAAGACAAAGAGATGAAACTCCGATAATGCTGCTTGATGACGTTTTAAGCGAGCTTGACAGTAACAGACAGCAGTTTGTACTCAACAATATTGTAAATTCTCAGGTATTTATTACTTGCTGTAATATAGATGATATAAAAAATCTTGATAACGGCAGAGTATGGAGAGTAGAGAAGGGTAATTTTACTCTTATTTAGAAATTTTTTAGGGTGATTTTATGTACGTACACGTAGGCGGGGACGTAACTATCCCTGCGGATAAGATAATCGGAATATTTGATATAGAAAAGACCTCCGTAAATAAGGAGGTCAATTCTTACCTTAAGAAGCTTGAAAAACAAGGTAAAATATATTACGTTTCTTACGATATGCCAAAAAGCTTTGTGGTGACGGAAAGGTACGTGTATATTACGAATGTGAGTGTGTTTACGCTCAAGCGGCGAGCCGCCGCTCCCGATTCCCGCCTTTTATAATTTTTTCTGTAATTTTAAAATTTGTTAACGGCGGGTTATTAATGATATAAATTGTGTTGTAGTATGTTTGTAAAAAAAATGAGAAAATAAGAATACTATGTGTATATTACAAACGTGAGTGTGTTTACGCTCAAGCGGCGAGCCGCCGCTCCCGATTCCCGCCTTTTATAATTTTTTCTGTGATTTTAAAATTTGTTAACGGCGGGAGAAAAAATGACGTATAATCTGCATATGTATTGACAAAAAATAAAATATGTAGTATAATGTACTACAGAGAGGAGTTGATATTATGGCATTTTCAATCAGACTGACAGAGCAGGAAAAAAAGTTAGCCGATAGCTATGCTCGTATGCATTCAATGTCAATCGGTGAGGCATTTAAAAAGGCGCTATTTGAAAAAATAGAAGAGGAATATGATATTTCGGTTTATGAAGAGGCGTATAATGAATATCTGACTTCCGGTAAAGAGAGCAGACCTATTGAGGAATTATGGCAGGAGCTTGATATATGAAATATAAAGTTATGACTACTGCCAGATTTGATAAAGAGTTTAAAAAGCTTGACAGATATACTATGAAAATGATAAAGGCGTGGATAAATAAGAATCTTGTAGATTGCGAAAATCCCCGTGCACACGGTAAGGCTCTTATTGCAAATCGAAGCGGACAATGGCGTTACAGAATAGGAGATTACAGGCTTATCTGCAAAATAGAGGATAATGAGCTTATTATTCTTGCGTTATCTATAGGTCATAGAAAAGAAGTATATGAAAAATGAACGAGCGTCAGATTGACGCTCGTTTTGTGTTTAATTGTAGTTTGACGCTCCGCTCGGGTTATTGTAGCCCCAATCCCCCTAACCCCCTTTCCCCTGAGGAAAGGGGGAAAAATCGGGGGCTACCGCCCCTGCGACCTTGTTTGGGGCTACGCCCCAAGCCCCGTGCAATACAGAGATTGCGAGCCTTTTATCGTTCGGAATCATCTCAAGATTTTATAGGGGAAAATGTAGGGGGCGACCTCCCGGACGCCCCGTCTTTATACATAAAACAAACCTATTAATAGGGCGTCAAACCCCTATCTGAACGCCTTTTAAAATCCATCAATTGCCGAAGGCAATTGATTCCTCAACTTCGTGCGTAGCACGAAACATCACTTGGCGTAGCCATACATCACACGGCGTAGCCGTGCATCACTTCGTGCAAAGCACGAAACATCACTTTGAAATTTGTCGGAAACAAATTTCAATTTAGCAACCAATACGTGAAACCGCCGTTTTGCTATCTTCATATAAAAACATAATATAAAAAGGCGGAACTTGGATCAAACGCCATGCGTTTGGCCTGCAAGTCGGGCGGTTGAAAAGGCGATCTGCAGATTATATCCGCCGGTGTAGGCGGCGCAGTCTATTATTTCGCCTGCGAAATATAAACCGTCAACTAATTTCGACTGCATGGTTTTGGGATCTATCTCCTTTACCGAAATTCCGCCGTCGGTGATTATCGCTTCTTCAATAGGGCGGAGGGATTTTACCGTAAAGGTGAGGGCTTTCAGATTTTCGATAAGCCTTTTTCTTTGCTCCTTGGTTATAACGTTTACCTTTGTTTCCGCTGAAATTCCGCTACGGGTTAAAATTTCAGGTATCAGCTTTTCAGGGAGGAGCTTTCTTAATACGTTGCTGATATTCTTGTTTTTAGCCTCTTCAAAATCCCTTAAAATTCTGGCGTCTAACTTCTTTTCGTCAAGGGCGGGTTTTAAATCTATATACAGCTTATAGTTTCCCTTTTTTACAAAAGCCGAGGCGGATAAAACTAATGGTCCGCTGACTCCGAAATGAGTAAAAAGCATTTCTCCAAGCTCCTGATACAGAGCTTTATTTTTTTCATCTTTTAATGTGAGAGTAACGTTCTTTAAAGAAAGTCCCATCATAGGCTTTGTGTCCTCTTCGGTATTTATAGGTACTAAGGAGGGCTTTAATTCTGTAATAGAGTGTCCAAGCTCCTTTGCCATTTTATAGCCGTCACCGGTTGAGCCTGTGCCGGGGTAGCTTTTACCGCC
>JAFTVY010000042.1 GCA_017465545.1 Ruminiclostridium sp. | reverse complement strand
TTCTCTTTTGGGTTGTCTATTCGCTTTTTGCTCTTGTAGGATTTGATATGTGTGCGGAAATTCACAGTATGTCCTGCGTATTCAGTTTTTTCAAGAATATGGTCAATAGTTTGTTCTCCCCAACGATAAAGTTTTGCGTTAGGGTGACCTGCATTCCTTCCCTTGGATTTGGCATAAGCAGTTGGCGTGGGTATTCCTTCCTCAGTAAGAATACGAGCAATCTGCGTTGGTCCGTAACCGTCAATGCAGAGCTTGAAGATTTTCCGTACCACAGGTGCAGTTTCTTCGTCAATCACCCAAAGATTTTTATCTGTTTCCGACTTCATATATCCATAAATCGGCGATGACAAATGTTTACCTGACATACCCTTAGCCTTGAAAACAGCCTTAATCTTTTTCGAGGTATCACGGGCAAACCAGTCGTTAAAAATATTCTTGAATGCCATAAGCTCGTTTTCGCTCTTGAATGTGTCCACATTGTCGTTGATGGCGATGTACCGAACATCATAATCAGGAAATATGATTTCTATGTACTCACCCGTTTTAAGGTAGTCACGTCCAAGACGAGAAAGGTCTTTGGTGATAACTGTTTCAACCTTGCCTGATTCAACGTCGTTCATCATACGGATAAAATCGGGACGGTTGAAATTCGTGCCACTGAATCCGTCGTCAACATAGAACTGGGGGTTAGAAAATCCGTTATCCTGTGCATACTTTAAAAGAATTGCCTTTTGGTTTGTAATACTATTGCTTTCGCCTGCAAGCATATCATCCTGAGACAGGCGGCAATATAACGCTGTAATTTTATCTGACATTATAATCCTCCTTACCTATAAAAACTACAGCGGATTATGTTACCTTTATTATATCACATCTTCAAAAACAATTCAAGATAGTAAAGCGTGAAAGTGTAAATAATCCGCTGTTTTTTACTACGCTGCAATTTGCAGACCTTCAACATCTCTCAAAATCAGCCGCTTGATAATATCGTCAAGTGTCTCCCTGCAACCGAGGTTGAAGTGGGTTTCAACTATGTAGGTGGTATGTCCGATTTTATATTCTGAGATGTTTGGGGCAAGTGAGGGGTTATTCTCATCTGCTACGGCGGTATTCCTGCATACATTTCTAATCATTTAGCTCCTTTCTGCCTTGCGGCGTCATCGTTGTTTCTGATACCCTTTAATTTTCGTGGAGATATTTGTTCTGAAGATTTCATCACCCTCCTTAAAATTCAGCGGTCTTAGGTGCAGCCTAAAATGTAGGGGCAAGCATTTTGTCAGCCGATATGCTGACAACCATTTTTGAGGGGTAGCCGAATAAAATGAGCGAGATGAGAAAGAATACGTATTCTTTCTGTGCTTGCTATGCTTACCCAAAATGAAAGTATACGGTACTTTCTCTGCTTGCTACGCATACTTAAAACGAAACATTCCGTATTCCTACTTTTCTTGTTCCGCCCGAATGAGCGCTACCCCCTTCAAAAAATCTGCGGCGACGAAAGGTAGAAAAAATCCCCCTTCATAAGTACCTACAAATTCAAGCGAATTTTTATGTCTGATGGAGGGGGTCTTATGAAATTTTGGAGGATTGTATAAAAAGAAAGGGGGATAAATGTTGTGGATTACAAAAAGCTGATATCTCAAAAAGTAGATGGCGCAGGTTGAATATCCTGAATGGCAAGATTAACTTTGAGGAATATAGGATGAGAATTAGGAAATCAATGCTATCCCTGATTGAAAAATCAGTATAGATGTGGTATAATTAAAACATAATCAATCCGAAAAATCCATATAAGGAGAAGTGCAATGTTTGATAGAGAGAATTTCAAAATTTTTGTAGGTCCCAAGTCCGCTACAAACTATGTATCTGGCTTAAAGCGTATTGAAGAACTTTACGATACAAATATTGACGAGCGTTTTGGTATTGACGAATGCGCTTCATTAATTGAAAAACTTAAATTCAGAAAAAAAGACAATTCATTATCAGAAACAGAGCGTAAAGCGGCAAGTGATATGCACTCGCATTTGATAAAATATGTTGCATTCCGAAGCTCCATAAATTCAGATGACGAAGTGAACGAAAAAATCAAAAGCATAATAACTCTTTACAAAGATGATTTTAAAAGAATAAATAATGAAGAACGTTTCAAATGGGAAGCTATTCACACATATAAAAAGGTGTGGAATATAAATGCAGATAATTTTGCTCAGATGGTGAGTGCGGCTTTTCGTAATCATGGAACACTTTTAAGAGCAAGTAATTATTACCCGTACAAAATGCTGATAACCTTTGCAGAAGCAGAACCTGAGACAGTTCGTTCTCTGTTTAAAACCTTATACAACGAAACTCTGCCTTTTGATGAACGTTTTAGAGCTTTCAGAGATGGCTTCAACAAGTTCTACGAACCACAAAATTTAAACTCGTATCAGGATTTACACGCCGTTTCAGTATATCTGACCTTTGAGTATCCCGAAAGGCACTACATATACAAATATCGTGTATTAAAGAACTTCATCAAAGCTATTGGCTATAATTCAGGTAACATTGATTCAATGTACGATGCTGAGAAATACTCGTTACTATCGAAAGTATGCAATAGAGTATTAGAATTGCTTGATGACGAAGTGAAAGAAATCAGTATGGAAAGATTAGATGAAAACTGTTATGCCGACGAAGCTTTCCATATACTTGCTCACGATATTATTTACTTTGGAAGTCAGAATGTATTTGCAGAAGATGAAGAAGAACTCGGCGTGTATTGGCCTTCTCCCGAAGAGTACGACCCTCAAATCAGCGAAAGTGAATGGATGGACATTCTGAATGACCGTGATATTACTACTATTGATACACTCAGAATGTTGAAAATGATTTTAATGCAGGGCGGAGAAAGCACTTGTGCAAACTTAGCAGAAAAGTATGGAAACACCCATAATCATTATAATAAGCTTGGCAGTAATTTTGGCGAGAGGGTAAAAAAGGCACTTGATTGTCCTGATTGTATTGATGATGGCCAAGTTCGTTTCTTTCCGATACCTTTCCTCGGACGATATATAACCGAAAACGGTAATAATCGTTATTCGTGGAAACTTCGTGATGAATTGAAAGCCGCTTTGGAAAACACAGATTTATCAGACATTGATTTAACAGCAAAGGAGGAGCTTAAAATGAATATCAGCAAAAATACTATTCTTTACGGACCTCCGGGAACAGGAAAGACGTATAATACGGTATTGTATGCTGTTGCGATAATTGAGAATAAAAATCTTTCTGAGGTAAAAGCAGAAGAATATAATGATGTGCTTTCCAGATATAATGAACACAAGAACGAAGGCTTGATTGAATTTACAACATTCCATCAGTCCTATGGATATGAAGAGTTTATCGAAGGAATAAAGCCAGTAAAAAATGAAGATTCAGATGAGTCCAATATTCAATACGATGTTTTGCCCGGATTATTCAAGAAGTTTTGTGATAAAGCAGGAAGTCCTGTTATACGGCAACGTTATAATGCGGCTGTAACAAACGATAATCCAACTGTTTGGAAAGTTTCGCTTGAAGGAACAGGGGATAATCAGACTCGTGCTGAATGTATGAAAAATGGGCATATTCGTATTGCTTGGGATGGATATGGAGAATCAATAACCAGCGATACGGAATTTACTCATGGAGGCAAAAATGTACTTAACGCATTTATATGGAAAATGAAAAAGGGTGATATAGTTCTTTCCTGTTATAGCGCAACTACCATTGATGCAATAGGTGTTGTAACAGGAGATTACGAATGGCACGATGAATATCCGAATTATAAACGAGTTCGAAATGTCAATTGGCTTGTAAAAAATATTCGTCAAGATATTACCGAAATCAACAATGGTGTAACTATGACTCTTTCTACTGTTTATAAGTTAAATGTTTCTGTTGCAGATATAATGAATATAGTTGCACAGAACGCTTCGCCTTTAACACAAGTGGTAGAAAAGGAGAAAAACTACGTCTTTATTATAGACGAAATCAACAGAGGTAATATCTCTAAAATCTTCGGCGAACTTATTACGCTTATCGAGCCTACAAAACGTATCGGACAAACCGAGGGCATGAAGATAAAGCTTCCTTATTCACAGACGATGTTCGGTGTTCCCGATAATGTTTACATTCTTGGAACAATGAACACTGCTGACCGTTCAATCGCTGCTATTGACACAGCTCTCAGACGTCGTTTCCGTTTTAAAGAAATAATGCCTGATGTGGATGTGCTTAACGGTATTACTGTCGAGGGAGTTATTATCAAAAATATGCTTGACAAAATCAATAAGCGTATCACAGCATTGTATGACAGAGAACATACAATAGGACATTCCTATTTTTTGCCATTGAAAGATAATCCTACTCTGGATACTTTAGCAGTTATCTTCTCTGATGACATCATTCCATTGCTTCAGGAATACTTCTACGAAGATTATGAAAAAATTCGCTTAGTGCTTGGGGATAATAAAAAGTCTGTCGATGATACCAACAGATTCATTATCGCAACACAGAACGATTATAATGAACTTTTTGGAAATACAGAGGGATTTGATGACTCGTTCTCATACGAGATAAACAATGAAGCGTTTTATAACATAGAAGCGTACCGCAAAATATAAAGGAAAGAGGTGCAGAAATGAAAGAACCTTATCGCATAACTGAATACGGCTCATTCATCACAGGCAAGGAAATCGACGGATACACTACCTTGCCTGCAAGCACCTTTTCTGCCTTAGAAAACTTTATTCTTCAAAATAACGATGGAGATAACGAGGCTTTGGAAATTATGGGGCTATCCTCAAGAAAAGGAATAGGGAAAATCATTACAGCAACGAATTATGTTGGCGTGATTGCTATGACCGACGGAACGTCCATTGAAATCCTTCCAAAGGTCTATTCAAGTGATACATATACTTATGAAAAAGCAAAGAAGTTGCTTATTGATATGCTGAAAACACTAAAAGATACCACGTATAAGTCTTTCCAAACTACCAATGTAAGCGCTGAAAAGATGAATATATTTGAAATATTCATTCGTATGTACATTGATGAGATTTTCTTTATCGTAAAGCGTGGATTGAAATGCAATTATGAAACTGTGCAGTCCAACGAAAATGTTTATAAGGGCAAAATGCTTTTTTCAAAGCAGATAAAGCACAACTTCATACACAAGGAAAAGAGCTATGTTGAATATGATGTATTTAATGTCAACAGAGCTGAAAATAAACTGATTAAAGCCACATTGCAGTATCTGTACAAAACTTCTTCGTCAATAAAAAATAAAAACGATATTAAAACATTGCTGCATAGTTTTACTGAAGTTGAAGCTTCATTGAATTATCAAAGCGACTTTTCTAAGGTTGTTTCAGACCGCAATATGAAGGATTACACATTCGCAATGCTATGGAGTAAGGTGTTCCTTTCAGGTAAGAGTTTCACCTCGTTTTCAGGTTCTGAAATTGCAGTTGCTTTGCTGTTCCCTATGGAAACTCTGTTTGAAAGCTATATTGCAGTACAATTAAAACGACTTTTGAATAATTCCGATTACACAGTATCCGCACAGGACAAAACACATCATTTGTTCGAAAATCCAACCAAATTCCTTATGAAGCCTGATATAGTCATAAAAAATGACAGCAATGTATTTGTTATGGATACGAAATGGAAGCTGCTTTCTGAAGCAAAAGCAAACTATGGCATTTCACAAGCAGATATGTATCAGATGTATGCGTATCAAAAGAAATACAACGCCCAAAACGTTACTCTTCTATATCCGATGACCGACAAGGTTGACGATAAAAAAGTGATTGAATATTCTTCACTTGACGGAGCAGTGGTACGGGCAAAATTTGTGGATTTATTCAATGTTAAAGAAAGTTTGTCAGCTATAATTAATGATATTATTTATAGTTAAAGCCGACCTCAAATAAAGTCGGCTCAGCTATTATGCAAAAATGTATCATTAGTCTTTATTGCTCAGTTTAACTCCCCGTTATTTTTGAGGTACGGAGCAGTCTATATTGGAATGGTTGGTATCTATATTAATTATCTAACATAAAAGTGGTATCATCAGTTATGATGATACCACTTTCTCATAATCCGCTGTATTAAGATTTATATGATATTTGTAAATACTTCTATATCACTATTCACCTTTCAAGGTCGGGGTGCAGTTTTTTTGGTGGATTTATTGAGTTTTGTGAAATTGATTGCACTTTTGGGTATAGAAAAACCGCTCACTTACGTGGGCGGTTGGTTTATTTCTTCGTACTTATATCCATTTGCGCATTCGGGTATTTCTTTCACATTTATCTCTCCCCATAAGTTTTCATTTGGAATACCATCAGGGAAAGCTTTACAACTTAACGCTTTAGAAATATCTGCATTATTATAAAAGTGTTTACAGTTTGGGCAATCTGGTATAATTACCGACATAGATTTTCCTCATTTCTGATATATTAAATAGCAAATCTCCGATTTGCGCATCTGTGAGGACAATTGTGTGACACCTCTTTTCCTTCCTACTTGTATTATACCACCTTCCCCCGATTTGTCAACAGCTTTTCCTTATCCTCCATTTGACACCCCCGCACTTTTATGCTATAATTACGATATATGTTAAATTTTGTCGGAAGAGTTTGGCTTCTGACGGATAAAACAGATTCGGAGGAAATATATATGGCGGTTTTCAGATGTAAAATGTGTGGCGGTGATCTTGACGTTACGGATACCTCCACCAACATATTTACCTGTAAGTATTGTAACACACAGCAGACGATACCTACTCTTGACAGCGAAAAGAAGGTAAATCTCTTCTCCCGTGCCAACAGACTTCGTATGAACAACGAATTTGACAAGGCGGCGGGTATTTATGAAACCATCGCTTCGGAATTCATTGAAGAAGCGGAGGCATACTGGGGACTTTGTCTTTGTAAATACGGTATAGAATACGTTGACGATCCTGCAACGGCAAGAAAGGTTCCGACCTGTCACCGTACTTCCTATCAGAGCATTTTTGAGGATGAGAATTTCATTACCGCTCTGCAGTATTCCGATGCTGATGCAACGGCGGTATACCGCCGTGAGGCAAAGGAGATAGACCGTCTTCAGAAGGAGATCATAAACATTGCCAGCAGCGAGGAGCCCTTTGATATCTTTATCTGCTACAAGGAGACAGCCGAGGACGGGGAACGTACCAAGGACAGCGTTTTAGCTCAGGAGATATACGACGCTCTTACCGAAAAGGGATATAAGGTATTCTTTTCAAGAATCACCCTTGAGGATAAGCTGGGTAAGGAATACGAGCCTTACATATTTGCGGCTTTAAGCTCTGCAAAGGTAATGCTGGCTATCGGTACGAAATACGAATACTTCAATGCGGTATGGGTAAAGAACGAGTGGATGCGATTCCTTGAAATGATGAAGGATGACAAGAGCAAGACTCTTATTCCCTGCTATGCGGATATAGACGCCTACGATATGCCCACGGAATTCAAGAATTTCCAGGGGCAGGACATGAACAAGATAGGCTTCAAGCAGGATCTTGTCAGAGGTATCGGAAAGCTCATGGGTGGAGAAAAGCCTGCCGCCGTTACCTATCAGACTGCCGCACCTACTCTTGACAAGTGCGTAGAAAACGCCAAGGTATATATGAACCTCAGAAACTACCCTGCGGCTTACGAAACCTACCAGCTTATGACAAGAGAGTACCCGGGAAATTATCTCGGCTGGTGGGGACTTATCCTTGCTTCATCCCAGGATTTATCAGAAATCTCAAGCGAAGACGAGAGAAAAGTAAAGGAATGGTACGGCTACGCTTTAAGCCTTGCGGATGACGGGCAGAAGGCTGAAATCAAGTCCCGTATGCGTGAATATCTGCGCATGAAGTCTTCGGAGTATGCAGATGGCTCAAAGGATATGTACAGTGAAAAGCTGGCGAAGGCAAACGGCATAATCAAAAAAGCCGAAGCTGATATAGTCAGAGAGGAAAAGCGTGTTGCAGACACGATAAAGAATCACAACTACAACGTAGAATGCCTGACAGAGGAAATAAAGGAAACCCGCACCCTTATTAAAAAATACAACACCCTTAAAAACAGAATTACGGTGTCGAAGGTGACAAAGGCAATCTTTGTACTGTCCCTGCTTACGGTTATTGCTTGTATTATTATTTCAATGGGCAAGCCCTCGGTGGAAGAAACAAAGATAATCAATACTATTTCTGCGATAGCTATTCCTACCTTCCTTATCGTAACTCTTGTTCATGCAATATCATCAAGTCTTGTAAATTCCTTCAGACGTAAGAACAGCGGAATAGCCGCTTATTCGGCAGGCGTATGCAAGGCGAATATGAAGGATCTCGGCAATCGTATAAATACCGCAAGCGAGGCTATCGAGGGACACCGAAGCAAAATAAACCTGCTGACAAGCACGGAGAATAAAACTATAACCAACGCTCACAAAACTATAGAGCTTATGAAAAAGGCTATCACGGATATAGAAGCTATAAAGGATGACAGAGAAAACATCGCTTTACACGATTTCTACTTATCCTGCAAGGAATATGAATGTGAAACGCCCACAGTCAACGAAGCATTCGTTCCCGTATGGGACAAGGCGGTAGAGGCTGTAAGACTTATAGATAACAGCTGAGTCAGATAAACAACAAAAGGAGTTGTAATAAAGCTCCGCATTTTCGACAAATCAAAAAATTATTATAGACAAATCGGGCGAACACAGCGTGCCCCTGCAACGAATCCGTATTGTAGTACGGAATTCCGTAGGGGGTGAGCTGTATTCGCCCGTTAGTTGTTTTATTTTATCTGCTGTATTTCAGCTTTGTGGCAAGGCCGCCTCTTATATGCCTTTCCTCCTTATTCTTTTTAAGCACCTCTCCTACCCTTTTATGTAATTCAGGATTCAGCTTTTCAAGGCGGGAGGTAACATCCTGATGTACGGTACTTTTGCTTATTCCGAACTGCTTTGCCGTGCTTCTGACTGTGGCGTTGTTTTCTATTATATACTCTGCTAATATGATACATCTTTCCTGTTTTGAGTCCGATAAAATATCTCTGGCTTTCACAAAATCGCCCCTTTCTGCGGAGTTTATCCGTTGGTCATTTATATGCGGATAAGGGGAGATTTATGATAAAAATATATAAAAGAGCTTTGATTATCTCAAAACTCTTTCATCTTTATTAAATTGTATAACCGCCCTTGTGCTTTGGGCAAAGGCGGTTATAGGTTAAATTAGCAAAAGCAACTTTAGATAGCCTCATTTATCCTATCAGATAAACGCACGTTCTTAATTTACTGTTAAATTACCATCTACCGCCATCTATGACATATATCGTATAATACTGCTTTGCATAGAATTCTTCTTCAGTCATACCGTATTTGGATGAATATTCATCCTTTTCAATATATATCGCAAATGTATCTCCGGGGTCTAAATGACGGTTTTCTACGTGCCAATTCATCATTGTTTCGATGGTGGATTCAAGCTTACCGGGCAACATTGTAATATTTATTGTATCCGGGAATCCCCACGTTGTACCATCAAGGCTTTCACCGGCAGCATCGTACACGAGTCCGTATTCCTTTGTACCTATTTCGATAAGTCTCTGCTTCATACCTTCAATATCGTAGTTTTCGTATATGGGATTGATATACGCCTTTACGGGACTGAATTCAGATGCTTTGACATAAGTGTTATTGAAATATTCATCATCGGAAATGACTTTATAAACCTCATCATTTATCTTGATGGCTTTTTCTATTATGTCATTTTTGTAATCCGCATACGATGCGAACTTAGTACATTCTTCATCGAAGTAATAGTAATTCTTTTTACCATCTGTGGCTATTGAATGTTGTGAATAAAGTGTCACATACTCCTGCTTCGGCTGTTCTTGTGGCTTTTCCGTTTCGGGAGCAGGGGTTTCCTGCGGTTTAGGAGTAGTAGTCTGAACTGTAGTGGTTGTTATAACAACCTTGCTGTCAGAAAGATAATCAGAGTGTATGAAAGTACCGTCATCGAGCTTATAATAGCCGGTGTTGGTCTTTGCTACAACTGTTACCTTGTCATTGACGTTGTACAGCTTGACTGTTTCCGCACCGAGTACAGCTTTCTTACGGCTGTAGCAAGCAGTATTGACATACTTTGTACCACTCACCTTGCTCTCGTCCCATTCGGGAGCAGGGGTTGTGGTAACTGTAGTAGCAGGTGTTGTAACCTGTGCTTCAGTCTGAGGAGTAGTAGTCTGTACTGTTGTAGTCGTTTCAGGAGCAGGTGTTTCTGCTTCAGTCTGACTTGTAGTAGTCTGCTCTGTTTCAGGAACTGACTGTTCCGTTTCAGGTGCAGGGGTAGTTGTGGTTTCGGGAGCGGGAGTCTGCAGGTCGGTTACTGTTGTAGTAACCGTATCAGAGGACTGACCGCTTACCGCTTCACTACCGCAGGCAGTAAAGGTAGCGAGAATAAATACTGCCGCCATTATTAAAGCTGACGCCTTGATTTTCTTCGTCATAATAATTCCTCTTTATACGTAGGCTTGATTGCGTCAATCAAACAAATCCCCCACAAACTTATCAGAAGGCGGAAGATCCGGTATTCCAGGGTCATCGGGATTCCAGTCGTAAGTCTGGAAGGTGGTTTCTGCCTGCCAGTTTTTGTTTTCTGTAAATAATCCTGCCGGCACGTAAGTGCCATCATCAAGCTTATAGAAATATCCCTCGTCACAGCCTTTTCCGTTATACATACCTGCCACTTTTTCTACTACCGTCACCTCATCATTCATATGATACTTATCAACAGGATCAGAAAAACGGATAGTGTTTTTCTCATAGCTACATACGGCACCTATTGCATACATTTTTTTATTAAGCTTTTCAACTGTTTCCTCGGGAGCGGGAGCTTTTGTCGTAGTTTCGGGGGTGGGAGCTATCGTTGTAGTCTCGGGAGCAGGTGTCTCAGCTTCGGTTACTGTGGTTGTGGTGGTCTGCCCGGTTTCGGGAGCAGGCGTTGTCGCAGAGCTCTCGGTCTGCTTTTCCGTAGTGGTTACAGAGTCGGTTACGGTTGTTGTTACCGATGTGGTAGTTGTGGTTTCTGTAGCATTAGTAGTTTCGGGAGTGGGAGTCTGTATATCGGTTACAGTTGTGGTAACGGTATCAGAGGAAGATCCTGTGCTGTTTACGTTACTACTGCAGGCGGTCATTACCGCAATAACACACGCCGCTGAAATTACAACCGCTACCGCTTTTTTTAAAGCTTCATTTGTCATATCAATATTTCCTTTTTCTTGTATGAAAGCCCTCGGCAAAATGCCGAAGGCTCTGATTTATTACTGCTCTGCTTCGCTGCTTTCTTCTTCCGTACTGCTTTCGGGAGCTTCTGATTCCGAATCAGCTACCGTTGTGGTTTCAGGAGTAATTATAACTGCGCTGTCATCCGACTGGGAAGGAGCGTCGGATGAATTTTCATCAGAGGAAGAGGCAGTAGTCTGCGCAGGTCTTGAAGGCTTTTTCTTTGCCGTTGTGGTAGTCTCGTCGATATAGGGAATACGGGCAATAGCTATCTTCTTGATGGTGATAGATACCGTAGGTTTGGAATCTATACCCTGCTTATCGTCTATATCGTTACCTGATGATACTTCCACCTGAGATATTTTATCGATGAATTCAAAGCCTTCTATACACTGACCGAATATGGTATAGTTTCCGTCTATTGAGAAGGAACCACCCTTTGAGAGGTATTTTGCCTTTACGTCATCGCTCACCGCATTGAGAGAAGCAAGATAATCCTCGTAATACTTCTTGTCCTTTTCTGAGAGACGATCCTTGTATTCTTCAAGATCCGCCTGGATATTTTCTGCAGTCTTGTTTATATCAAAGGGCTTTTTGTTATTGACAATAAAGAACTGGCTGTTTATACCCATACTGCTCTCTGCATACCCGAGTGCGCCGTAATAGGCTCTCATGCGATCGTTTGTTTCACGGGGGACGTCCATTTTATTGGCGGTAGTACCACCTGCACCGTCGCCTCTTAAAGAGCCGCCCTGAATCATAAAGTCCTCGATCACACGATGAATGGTCTTTCCGTCATAGTAGCCGTTTTCCGCAAGAGTAACGAAGTTCTCAACTCCGACGGGAGCTACGTCAGGGAACAGCTTGAAGCGTATCTTTCCCGTTTCCTCGCCAATCTGGATTGTCATTTCGGCTAATATATCGCCCTGATTTACAGTTATTTCTGCAGTATTGTCCTCAGGTGCCTTTCCCTGACATCCGCAGGCTGATATTGCTATAACCGCCGTCATCAGGATCGCTGACGCTTTTTTCAGTACAGAGCTTACCTTCATCTGTATCAAGTCCTTTCCAAAGCTTTTACTGTGTTTTTTCTCCAAGGCTTACGTATACCTTTATAGTGGAATTCTTCTGAACCTCTTCGCCTGCCGCAGGTTCTGTTCTGATAACACAATCTGCCGCCACGTCGCTGTCGTTTATTTTATAGACTTCTGTCTTTATATCAAGCTCGTCAAGCTTTTTCTTGACGTCATCCAGCTTCTGTCCCTTGTAATCCTCAAGCTTTACGGTAGTATCCGAGGTGCTGCCTGAATTGAGCTGCTGTTCAAGCTTGTCGATTTCTTCCTTTGTGAGGAACTTATCCGCTGTGGGTTCTTCAAGGGTGAACTTACCTTCGGAATAAGTGTCGAGAGTAATCTTCTTTATCTTTATATCCTTTACAGGCTTTTTATTGTTTAAATCGGAGGCTGTCCAGAGAATCTCGTCAAGAGCGTCAAAGCCGTTTATAACCTGACCGAATACCGTGTAGGACGCCGCAAAGCCGGGAACACTACCCTGAGTGGTAAAGGCGTTTATAAGCTCGTCGGGGATTACCTGCTCGCTGGTTTCTTCCTTTGTATATCCCTTGAGCTCCTTGATATCTTCTTCGGTTATCTCCAGTGCACCTGCAAAGAAGAATCGGCTGTCGGCATAGCCTGCCTTACTGCTGTAGCCCATAAGAGCGCCCTTGAAGGGCCATAAGTCAACAGAGCATTCGTTCTTTATAAAATTGCCGTCATCGGTAACACCCTCTGTTCCGTCTTCCTTGGAAGCGCCCGTAATTGCATAGATGCCTGTTTCAATAGCAAAGAAGGATTTTCCATCGTAAAAGCCTTCCTTTATGCGATTTTTGAAATTGGTAACGGTATTGGGAGCGTAATCCGCATAAAGAACCGCTGTGATAGTACCGCAATCGGTTTCGATAATAGCCACGTCCTGACCTTCAACCGGCTTTTCAAGCTGTACAAGCTTCATTGCTTCAAAGTCATAGCTGCCCATAGCATTGGTGCTTTCCTGCTGGAAGAAGGAGCAACCCGAAAACGTCATAACTGCCGCAGTTGCAAGAGCGACAACGGATAAAATTCTTTTCTTCACTTTCTTTTCCTTTCAATTGTTACGCATATTTTCTTTATCTGTCATAGTAGATATACACCTACTTATTTTAATTATACAGCAAAGCGTCTTAAAAGTCAAGCAAAAGCGCATCCGACAAAGAATGAAGGAGTTTATTCTGCAAAGATTCCGAAAATGACAAAATACCGACACAATGGGAGATTGACAAAAGAGAAAAAATAGTGTATAATAATCAAGGTGTTCCGGCAGAGGCTTAACTGTCGGGGCGCTGTATATAGCAAATAAGATGGAATGGCGCAGAATCCGGGTGCTGTCGGCGGCGGATGAAGCGAGGCTGATGTGGTGCAGTGGTCGAAAAAACAGAGCCATAGGCGAAGGTTTTTTCGTAAACCACAAATGGACATAACGAGAGCGACTCCACATAAAAATTTAATACGGAGAGTTGTCCGAGTGGTCGAAGGTGCGAAACTCGAAATTTCGTGTCGGTGATGAGCCGACCTAGGGTTCAAATCCCTAACTCTCCGCCAATGCGAGCTGAAAATCACAGATTTTCAGCTCTTTTTCTTTTG